>VGFB01001067.1 GCA_016869015.1 Armatimonadota bacterium | reverse complement strand
GGGGCTTGGCGCGCGCCGTGTTTCGCGCGAGCGACTACGCGAGGCCGAGCAGCCGCAGGGGACGCTCGACCTGCCGGCCGAGGTACCGGGTCGCGACGGCGATGCTATCGGCGCCCGCCAGGCGGAGCAAGCTGATCGCCACGTTGCGCACCGTCGCCATCACGTGTGGACGCCGCCCCTTGCGCACCTGGGAGCGATCCTCGTCGTAGGTCATGTCCCGCACATGGTGCAGGCGATTCTCGATCTCCCAGTGGCCGCGGTTGTAGGCGAGCACCTGTGCCGGTGAGCCCCGATGGGGCGGCAGGCTCGTCAGCCCGTAGACCGTTTCCACGGTCGACTTGCGGC
Organism: Armatimonadota bacterium; assembly: GCA_016869015.1. Classification (GTDB taxonomy): domain Bacteria; phylum Armatimonadota; class Zipacnadia; order Zipacnadales; family VGFC01; genus VGFC01. Next base: position 2,077 of record VGFB01001067.1, on the reverse strand, counting down.
CCTTGACCAGGTTGCCGTTCAGGTCGGTGGTGGTGCGCCGGATGGAGAAGACCTGTCCGACGTGCGGGAAGTCGAGGTAGCCGTTCAGCTCGGTGCTCGTCCAGATCTCCCGCGTCTCCAGTCGCCCGTGGCCCTTATCGTCGGTCCGGTGATGAGGGGGGGAAAGCCTCCCGCTCCGGAGGCTCCTTGCGGGCCTGCTGCCCTCGTTTCGCTTCCTGCTCCTGCGCGACGAAGAGGTCCGCGATGTCCTGGCGCAGGGTCGGCTGGTTGTCCTTGACCGTGAAGACGTAGTCGGCGTGCTTGTCCTCGACGACGTGACGGGCGATCTCTCGCTGGGTCAAAAGCGCGTCCGCGGTGACCACTACCCCCTCGATGGAAAGACCCTCCAGGAGCGGCGCGACCTGGGTGATCTCGTTCGTCTTCGACTCGACGGCGACCTGCGCCACCACGGTGCCGCTGCCGTGCACGATGGCACTCAAGAGGTGCCGCGCGGGCTGGTCCCCGTCGCTGCTGCCGCGCGCCGTCTTGCCGTCCAGAGCCAGGCCCGCGCCGGCCTGGAGCCGTTGCTGCTCGGCGATCCATCCGCCCGTGCGGCGATCGAGATCCTCCACGTCGATGCGGTCGAAGAGGCGCCGGTAGGTCCGCTCGCTCGGCGCCTTGCCACGCTTGGAGCCCAGCCGCAGCAGCGTCTCTTTGGACTGCTCGGACGCCCATTCCGCCATGGCAGTGAAGCTGCGCGCCCCGGCCAGGACCGCGCAGATGGCTGTGGCCAGCAGGCTCTCGATCTTGTGGCGAACACCGCGGCGCTTGCGGGAGTCGGGCACGGCACGGAGGATCTCGAACAACCCTCCTTGCCCGGCGAGGGGAAGCTTCTCCACATCGATGACCATGAAGACCCCTTTCCGCGTGCACGCGCCCGCGGCCGTGCACAGCCGTTCTTTGACGTTGCGCCCCAGCGGATACAGCCACACCGCCTTCGGCTGGCCGTGGAAGCGATACGACTTGCCGCTCTTGGACCACCCCGTGGTCTTGCCAACCAGGATCCAGTTGCTGGCGCGGTAGCAGGTGCCACGAAATCGCGCGGTGTCGACGAAGGTCTCCGCCAGCACCACGCGATGGCCGTAGACTTCCTCCCAGTCCCGGCTCAGCCGTCGCAGGTTGGCCGCCAGCACGCGGGAGGCCAGGTGCGGGCGACGACCCCACGGCAGGATGAGGAAGCGTGCGTTGTTGACGACTCGGTCGAGGTTGGCCTTCTTGGTCGCTTCGTCCCAGCCCACGTACCGATCGCGTGGCGCGTTGCACAGCGACGCGGCGCCCCAGCTCAGCAACGCAACGAGTTCACCGTCGAGATGGGCCACGTAGCGCAGCGACTCGCCGACCAGCGCGGTGTCGCCCAAGTAATGGAACCGCTCCATGTGCGCGCGCCAGTCCCGCACTTCATCGGCGCGGACGGGCCGCACCACCAACGTCGAGCCCGCCCCGTGCGGCGCGGAGCGCCCCGCCGCGGTCGGGACACCCCCGGGGCACAAAGCGGCCGCCGCAGTCTCGACCTTCTCGCGACGGGGTCGGCCCTGTGCGCGTCGCGGGGCCGGCAGGCGGACGAGGCCCACCTCCTCCAAACGGATCAGGAACTCGCGCGCGCTACGGACCGCCCACGTCCCGTTCGCACGACGCCAACGAAACGCGCGACAGACTTCGCGCGCCAGATCCTGCCGCGTCCGTCCGAGCCCGCTCTCGACGATCGCGCGAATCCGGGTGAGCTGCCGCTCCTCGAGCGCGCTACCCCGGAAGCCCACTCGCAGCGGTTCTTCGGTCTGCCCCTGACGCTTCACCCCTCAGGCTATGCCACGAAACGCCGAGCGGCGCCAGTCCCTGCGCTATCTCCGCGGATGCACGGGCGCGCTACGACTTTGCCGGAGCCCTGGGGAGAGCCCCAACCGTCCTCGCTTCGCTGCGGGCGGTTGGGGCTCATCAACAAGACGGACATGACGTAGGCTCCTTCGATGGGTAATCGAAACAGGAAGCCCGCGCCATGCCCGACTGGATTCTACCCGCCTCTTTCCTTTGCTTGCTAGAT
>VGFB01001066.1 GCA_016869015.1 Armatimonadota bacterium | reverse complement strand
GCAGGGCCTGGCGTTCGTCCGTCGCGCAGTGGACACGCTGATCGAGGCGGACGAGAGCTGCTTCTCCATCCACGATGCCTTGCAGCTCATCAGACACGAGGCCGTCGACGTCCTGAACATCAAGCTGGGCAAGGCCGGCGGCCTGTACAACGCCAAGAAGATCGTCGCCCTGGCCGAAGCCGCGGGACTGAAGTGCGTGCTGGGTACGTCCTTCGGTCTGGGGATCGAGGTCGCGGCGAAGGCCCACCTGTTCGCCTCAACCCAGTGGGCAACCGATGCCGTCGAGTTCACCGAGCTCGGTCTGCACGGCAACCTCCTTGGGGGTGCCTGGGCTGCGCGCCTCGCGCTTCCGCTGGATGACGGCTGCCTGCCTGTGCCGGATGGACCTGGATTCGGCGTCGAGCTGGATGAGGAGCAGGTCGCTCGGTACCGGCTGCCGCGCGGGAGCTGAGTCCCGCGAGCGTCGTCGCCAACTGCCGGGACGGACGGCGAGGATCATGCTTGTCAGCCTCTTCAACGACGTGATCGGCCCGGTGATGCGCGGCCCTTCGAGCTCGCACTGTGCGGCGGCGCTACGCATAGGGCGCTTGGCCCGGGATCTCATGGCGGGCGACGTTGCCGGTGTCGTAGCCCAGTACGACCGGCACGGCTCTCTCGCCACCACCCACAGGAGTCAGGGCTCGGACATGGGCCTGTTCGGCGGTCTGCTTGGGTGGGACGCGACGGATGAGCGACTGCCTCAGTCCGCACAGGCCATCGGTGAGGCCGGCATCGATGTGCGAACCGAGGTCGTGGACACGGGCGACGAGCACCCGAACACCTACCGGCTCACGCTCAGCAACGCTCACGAACGCCACACGCTGATCGCCCTCTCAACCGGCGGGGGAATGGTCGAGGCTGTTAGCATCGATGGTGTGCCACTGTCGATTGGGGGCGACTACTGGGAGACGCTTGTCCGGCTCGAGCAAGCCCCAGGGGGAGACCTCGAAGCGCTGGCGCGAGCCCTCGACGCAGACGAGGTGCTAACGCACGAGGCGAACGGCAACCAGTTGCTACAGATCAAGGCGCAACACCCTTTGGGCGAGGCGCAACTTGCGGCGGAGCTGGGCGAGCTCGGCTGGACCCGGCGCCTCGCTCCGGTGCTGCCCATCCTGTCGCGCAAGGGAGTGAGCGTCCCGTTCACCACGTGCGCCGAGATGCTGGAGCACGACGGTGACGGGGACTCGCCCCTGTGGAGACTCGCCGCTGAGTACGAAGCCGCCCGCGGCAACCTCTCCGAGGACGAGGTGCTTGCTCGCATGGTGGAGATCGTCCGGATCGTGCGGGCCTCCATCGAGCAGGGGATCGCCGGCACGGCGTATCAGGACCGCGTCCTCAGCTACCCGTGCGCGGAACTCAAGGCGCGGATGGAGCGAGGGCAGCTCCTCGACGCGGGCATGCTGAACCGCATCGTGCTCTACGTCACGGCGCTCATGGCGGTGAAGAGCGCCATGGGCGTGATCGTTGCCGCACCGACGGCCGGCGCGTGCGCGGCACTGCCCGGAGCGTGCGTCGGTGCAGCCGACCATCTGGGACTGGACGATGAGGCAGTCGCAAGGGCCATGCTCGCCGGCGGGATCATCGGCGTCTTCATCGCCACTCACTCGACCTTCGCCGCCGAGGTCTGCGGCTGTCAGGCCGAGTGCGGCGCGGCGTCCGGCATGGCCGCGGCGGCCCTGTGCGCTTTGGGTGGAGGCACCGCTCGCCAGGGCATCGCAGCCGCCTCCATGGCCCTGCAGAACTCCCTCGGCATGATCTGCGACCCCGTGGCCAACCGCGTCGAGGTGCCCTGTCTGGGGAAGAACGTGTTGGCTGCGAGCAACGCGTTGTCGTGTGCCAACGTGGCCCTCGGCGGGTTCGATCCCGTGATCCCACTGGACGAGGTGATCGAGACCATGGACCGCGTGGGCCGCGCCCTGCCGCGGGAACTGCGATGCACCGCCCTTGGGGGGCTGTCGATCACCAGAACCGCCAGGGAGATCGAGCGGCGCCTCAATGGAGAGAAAGGGGAATGGATGTGAGAGCTCTTGCGGCCATCGTTGCCACAGGCGCGGCGTTGATGTCCCCGGCGGAGGCGGAGGACGCCTTGAGCGCGCTGATTGGCAGTCGCGCAGCAGGTGAGGCGCCCGCCCTCGTGGGCCGTTCTCTGGAGACCTTCCTCGCCGTCGAGACGGCCTACAAGGAAGCGCGCTATTCCGACGCCCTCCGGGATCTCGAGGCGCTCTGGCAGGAAGCCCCGCCCGCGGATGCCAGGTGGGTGGAGGCCTCGCGGGCCGCCAGGGAGTTGGCCCAGTCCCCGGGCCTGAACATCGGGCATCCTCCGTGCTACTACTCCCTGCGGATGCTGACCGACTGCGTCCGCTGGCGGATCGACTCCGGCTCCC
>VGFB01001065.1 GCA_016869015.1 Armatimonadota bacterium | reverse complement strand
TGACCTTGCCACGGTGAACAGCGTCCTGGGAGCCACGGACGTCCAGACGTTGCAGGAGATCATCGCGGCCGTCCTCGCCGGAGATGTGCGGGGCATCTGCGATGCGGTCGACTCCCTCATCTCGTCGGGCAAGGATCTCGGACAGCTCCTCGACGACCTGATGGGCTACGTGCGCGACCTGTCGCGACTGGCGTTGGGCGTGCAGCCGCTCGGCCAGGCCGCGGGGGCGACGGAGGGTGAGGCCCTTCGCTTGCAGGCGGAGGCACTCGGCACCGACCGCGCCATGCGGCTGATGACCCACTTCGCGCAGGTGCGTCAGGCATTCCGGCAGTCTGCGCAACACGGGCTCCTGCTCGAAGCGGCCCTGCTCGAAGCGATACGTCTCGTGCAGGCGCCTCAGGCCGCCACACCTCCCCCACCCCCCGCCCCGGCAATGGCTCCGGCCGCGCGGCCTGCGCCGACGTCGTCGCCGGGCTCGCCCGTCGATGCGCCGGCCCGCCGGCCCGCTCCCGCTCCTCCGGCGCCGCCCGTTGAGGTCGCTGCGCCCCAGGTCGCCGCGGGAGCCGGGGGACTGACCCTGGAGGCGGTCCGGCTCCAGTGGCCGAACGTCCAAGAGGTCCTTCGGCGCATGCAGCGGCTGCCGGTCTGGGCCTTGGCGCGGCCGGGATCCCTGCAGGCGATCGAGGGCAGTGTCATTACGTTGGCGTATGGGGCGCAGTGGAAGGCCCTGCACGACAAGCTGACGGGCGATAACCTCCGAGCGCTGGAGGAGGCGTTCAGCCACGTTCTGGGCGCGCCGGTGGAGGTCCGCACAGCCCTCCTGGAGGGCGAGGCCTCGCCGGAGGGGACTTCGGCGCCGCTTCAGGCCGCCGAGGCCCCGCCGCCGGACCAGCCTTTCGATCCGGTGGAGCAGGTGAAGGAGACGTTCCCGGGAAGTACCGTCGTAGACGGGGCCCGCAAGCAGGCAGACTAACGAGCAGGCTGCGCGCTGGTTGCGGCGCGGCCGAGGCCAAGCGATGAGGAACCCTCTCGAGCAGCTGGCGATGTCGCAGCTGGCGAACATGCAGCAGAGCCTGAGGGAGGCGGCCGAGGAGGCCGACCGGGAGCTGCGCAACACGAAGCTGGAAGCGGCCAGCGGCGGCGGCGCGGTGCGGGTCACGGCCAACGGGTTGGGCGAAGTGATCGCCGTGAAGCTGGACCCGAACGTCATCACCTCGGAGGCGGATCAGGTCGCGCTGCTGGAGGACCTGATCGCCGATGCCGTCCGGCACGTGATCGAGCTGGCCGCCGAGCGGGCAGCCGAGGTACGTCGCCAGCGACTGAAGGCCAGCGGGCCCTTCGCCATGCTCGAGCAGATGGGTATCGATCTGAGCGCGTTCGGAACCTGACAAGGCGCCCCCGGCGTCTGCCGCTCCCCCACGCGCGTAGTGAGCGACCATGCTTCAGTATGCCCGACCGCTACAGAGGCTGCTCAACGCCTTCGAGCGTCTGCCTGGGATCGGCCCCAAGAACGCGCAGCGCCTGGCCTTCCACCTCCTGCGCGTCGAGGAGGGGGAGGTCCAGGAGCTTGCGGCGGCGCTGAGCGAGGTCCGGGCGGCGATCCGTCCGTGCCGGCGCTGCTTCAACTACAGCGAGGGCGACCTGTGCCCGATCTGCGCGGACCCGCGACGGGATCCGGCGGCGATCTGCGCGGTCGAGGAGGCCAGCGACGTGATGGCCATTGAGCGCTCGGGCGAGTACCACGGCCTCTACCACGTGCTCGGCGGCCGCCTCTCCCCTCTCTCCGGAGTGGGACATGATGAGCTCAACCTCGATTCCCTGCTCGCCCGCGTGCGCGAAGGGGGCGTTCGAGAGTTGATCCTCGCGACAAGCCCAACCGTGGAGGGCGACGCGACGGCACTGGAGATCGCCCGGCTGGTGGAGGCGATGGTGGAGAGCGGCGAGGTGACTACCGCCCCCCGGGTCACCCGAATCGCGTTGGGACTGCCGGTCGGCGGAGATCTGGACTACGCGGACGGCCTGACGCTGGCCCGCGCGCTGCGGGGGCGCACGCCGGTCGGCGAGACGTAGGGGCGGGGTCGCGCCCACTTCAGCAACCACGGCGGCGGAGTCGCCGCCGAATCTGAGTCGCGCAGGAAGGACGAAAGCCCATGCCGCAGCTTACGGAAGTGCGATGGCATGGCCGCGGCGGCCAGGGAGCCAAGACGGCGGGCTACGTGCTCGCCGAGGCCGCAGCGGCCGACGGATGGCAGATCCAGGCGTTCCCCGAGTACGGGGCCGAGCGGAGAGGCGCGCCGATGCGGTCGTATGTGCGGATCAGCGACGCGCCCATCCGCCTCCGGTGCCCGGTCCGGCATCCTCAGATCGTGATCGTGCTGGACGACACGCTTCTCGGCTCCGAGGACGTGGCAATGGGGGCCGCGGAGGATGCGATCGT
>VGFB01001064.1 GCA_016869015.1 Armatimonadota bacterium | reverse complement strand
GGAGTACGCCAATGGGAAGGACGTGGATGTTGCGGCGTACCGCGTTGGGCACTGCAAGTACCAGCTCAAGGACTACGCCGGGGCCGTGGCGGCCTTCGCCGATCTCCTGAAGCGCGTGCCCGACACCCAGTACAAGGCCTCGGCGCTGTACTGGACGGGGGAGAGCCACTACTCCCTTGGCCAGTACACCGACGCCGTGCGCGCCTACGAGCAGTCGATGGGCCTGGCGCCGCAGGGGGAGTTCGCGGCGTGGGCGGCCTACTCCATCGGGATGAGCCAACTCGAGCTGGGAAACGCCGAGGCGGCGCTGCAGAGCTTCCAGCGGGTCGCGAGGGACTACTCCGACTCGCCGGTCGCGGCCGAGTGCGAGTTGCGGGTGGGGGACGCGCTGCGGGAGGCGGGCAAGGCCTCCGAGGCGGCGCGGTCGTACGAGGCCGTGCTGGAGCGCGGGGAGGCGGGCCTGGCTCCCGGCGCGCTGCACGGGCTGGGCTGGAGCCAGTTCGATGCGGGGGAGCACGCCGCGGCCCGGGAGGTCTTCGGGCGGCTGCTGAGGGATCACGCCGGTTCGCCCTTCGCGCCCAGCGCGCGCCGCGGCCTGGCGAACTGCCTCTACCATGAGAAGCAGTACGCGGAGGCGGCGAAGGCCTACGGCGACGCGCTCGAGGGGGCCAAGGTGGACGACGTGCCGGAGCTGCTGTTCTGGCAGGCCGCCGCGCTGGAGCAATCGGGCGACGCCGCCGGCGCGCGGGAGCTGTATCAGCGGGTCGTCGATGAGCACGCGGGGCACGAGCTGGCCGCCAAGGCCGCGCTGCGGGTGGCTGACACCTCCGGCGAGGGCGCGGACCTCGACTCCGCCGAGGCCGCGTACAAGACGGCGGCGGCGTCCGCCGATCCGCAGCTGAAGGCGCGGGGTCAGCTGGGCCTCGCGTGGGTCGCCTACCAGCGGGGGGACAAGGCGGGCGCGCTGGCGCAGTACGAGGCCCTGGCCCGCGGCGACGCGGCGTCGGAAGCGGGCGGCACGGCCGCGATTCAGGGCGCGCAGATCGCCTTCGCTCAGCCGGATCACGCCAAGACCATCGACCTGGCGAAGCTCTATCTGGACAAGCAGCCCAACGGGGAGGAGCGCGCGCGGGCGCGTTGTCTGCTCGGGCTGTCTCTCGCGGCAACGGATAAGCCGCAGGAGGCGACGGTTGAGCTGGAGCAGGCCCTGAAGGCCGATGCCAAGGCCGACTTCGCGGTCAACGCCCTCAGCACGCTGGCCGAAGCGTACCGGAAGCTCGGGGAGACCGCCAAGGCCGACGAGGTGTTGGCCCGGCTCAAGCGCGACTTCCCCGAGAGCGCCGCCGGGGCGCAAGCCGAGTATGACGCCGCGACGGCCCTCTTTGAGGCCGGGAAGTGGGCCGAGGCGCGCGTCAGGTACGAGGCGGTCCTGAAGGCCACGACTGAGCCGGCGGTGGCCGCTCCCGCCCAGTACCAGGTCGGCGCGACCTATCTCGAGGACGGGCAAGCCGAGCCGGCCCTGGCCGCGTTCCGGAAGGTCCTGGAGCAGTACCCCACGGCCGAGGCCGCGGCGCCCGCGCAGCACCAGGTGGGCGTGTGTCTCCTGAAGCTCGAGCGGTGGCCGGAGGCCATCGAGGCCTTGACGAAGTTCCTGGAGCCGGCCCGCCCGGCAGAGGTCGCGGCCGAGGCGAACGCGCAGCTCGCGTGGGCCTACAAGAACGCCGGTCAGGCCGACAAGGCCAAGGCGCTGTACGAGGCCGTCGCGGAGAGCAACGCCAGCCCCGACGCGGCCGACGCCGTCTTCCAGCTCGGCGAGTTGGCCTACGCCGAGAAGGACTACGAGGGGGCGCTGGTCCGGTACGCGGCGGTCTCCGAGAAGCACCCGGCCTCTGCACTGGTCGATGAAGCCCAGTACATGCGCGGGTGGTGCCTCCTGCAGCTCAAGCGGAATGAGGAGGCCGCCGAGGCCTTCCGCGCCTGCCTGGCGGCGAAGCCTGAGGCCAGGATCGCCGCCGACTGTCGCTTCCAGGTCGGGGCCTCCCTGGCCGAGAAGGGCGAGACCGACGCGGCGATCGCCGAGCTGCAGGGCTTCCTGGGCGAATACAAGTCCGAGCGCTCGGCGCCCTTCGCGCTGCTGACGCTGGCCGAGCTCTACGTCGGCAAGCAGGACTGGGCCAAGGCCGAGGGGGCCCTCAAAGCGGCGCCGACCGAGGGCGATGAGGCGTACGTCGCCCGCCGGTCGCTGCTCCTGGGCAGCGTGCTGCGGCAGACCGGCCGCGCAGCGGAGGCCGTACCGCTGCTGGAGACGGCCATCGCCAAGGGCGCGGGGACGTCGATCGGTCGGGCCCAGTTTGAGCTGGCGGCGGCGCTGTCCGCTGCGGGCAGGCACGCCGAGGCGGCCGACGCGTTCCTGAACGTGGCTATACTGCACCGCGACT
>VGFB01001063.1 GCA_016869015.1 Armatimonadota bacterium | reverse complement strand
CCGGCATGGCACACCTCCTGGGCCGAGGGCCGCGCTAACCGGCGCGGCGGTAGACGATCAGCGCGGCTTCGGGCACGTCCGCGAAGGTCACGGTGAGCCCGCGCCGCATGAGGCTGCGCCCGGTGGCGCGGACGGGCGCACTGCCGTCCAGGGGCCCGTAGTCATACTCCGCGTCCGCCGCGAGCCCTCCAGGGCGCAGACGCACGGCCTCCACGGCCGAGTCGCCCGCGCGGCGGAACGCCTGGATCATCCCGGCCCCCAGATCGGGTCGGTCGAACTGCCACGCGAGCACGCTGTTGGGCGCCAGGGAGTAGGGCGTCAGCGGGTAGTAGTCGCCCAGGTAGTAGGCGGCCACCTGCCGCCATTCGCGTACGAGGCTCGGCAGCGCGGCCAGGCCGGGATCGTCCGACCGCGGGTCGTAGCACGCGAACATCGACGGCGCCATTTCGCAGCGGAAGTCGTGGGCCGTCGCCCCGAGCGCGCCGTCGCCGAAGAACGGCATCCACGACGCGATCCCGTACGTCTGGCCCTGCTGGCTGACCGGGTCGCCGGGGGTGTAGTCGCTGCGCTGCAACGGCACCGCGCGCCGCAGCGTCTCCAGGTCGTTGCGTCGGCCGCCGCTGGCGCAGCTGTCGATCAGGAGCGCCGGGAAGCGCCGCCGCAGCTCATCCCAGTGCGCCAGGTGCCCCTCGAGGTAGCGGATCTCGGCGAGGCCCTGACGATCCTCGGCGTCCTGCGCCCGCCAGTAGGTCAGCGGGTCGAGGTTGAAGTCCTGTCGGTACACGTCGATGCCCTGCTCGTCGATCATTCGGCCGACGTGTTGTGTGAGCCACTCGCGGGCGTCGGGGTCGCCCAGGTTGAGGAGCTTGTCCTCGCGGTCGGGCGCGGCGAGTAGCCACTCGGGGTGCTCCTCAGCCAGCGCGCTGCCCGGGCACACGCGCTCCGGCTCGAACCAGACGATCAGCCCCGCGCCGCGCGCGCGCGCATGGTCCGCGACCGCCTTCAGGCCATTGGGGAAGCGCTCGCGGTCCGGCTCCCACGTGCCGACGGTCGATTCCCACCCCCCGTCGCCGATGTCGTACCAGCCGGCGTCGATCCACCAGTAGTCCAGAGGGACCCCGCGCGCGAAGTAGGCCTCGATGAGTTCGTTCTGGTTCGCCTCCGTCTGCCCGCCCCAACCCGTCACCCAGCCACTCGTGCCGCAGAACATCGGCTCTGGGAGTCGCCCGTCCGGGCGCGGCACGTTGTGGGCCAGCATCCAGCGGCGCCACACATTCTGCGCGTGCACCCGCTCGCCGCGCCAGAACTGCACGGCGATGAGCGGCGTGCGGACCGCCTCGTGGGGGTGCAGCACGAACCGCGTGCCCTCCTGCCCCGCCGCAACGCGCAGGCCCCGATCGGCGTCGCGGGTGAACTCGGCCACCCACTGCCCCGGCCAGCCGATCGCGAGGTTCACGCCCCTGCCGACGGGCGCCTCGAGGCTGAAGTAGGGGAGAACGGGGTCGCACGACCGGCCGGCCCGCGGGGCGAGACGATGCGAGGCGTTCGGGTCCAGGCGGATGGCGAGAGGTTCGTAGTCGCCCGGGGTCGCGACCCCGCCGCGCGTGGTGTGCAGCACGAACTCCGGATCGGGACCGCGTTGCAGGCGCAGATCGAGCGGCCGCAGTTCCTCGATGAGCGGCGTATCCTCGGCGCCGGTGTTCCGCAGATGGAGGGTCCACTCGACGACCGGGAAGGCCTCGTACTCGACGCCGACGCACCGCACCTCCAGCCCGGACACCGGGTCGGTGTAGGTGATGGTCCGCGCCGTGCGGTCGGCGTCCAGGCGCTGCCGGGAGCGCTCGACGCCCCACGCAGGCAGCAGTTCCGCTGAGGGGCGCCCGCCCAGCACGAACGAGAACGGGGGGCGCTGGGCCTCCCCCAGGGCGAGGGCCTCCGGGTCCGGCCGGGCCTCGCTCCGCGCCTGGAAGGCCGCCGCGCACCAGCGTCGGCGGACCAACAGCTCATCCGGCAGCACGCCCTCCGCCTGACCCGCCCGCATGGTGAGAAGCACCCCTGCCGCAAGAGTGATTGCCCGCATGGGCCCCCCTTGGCCTCTACCCTCCCTTGAGGGCGTCCGGAGGCACCCGCGCAAAGCGGATGCGCTCGTAGGGGTGCACGTCGCCGCACTCGTACAGACACCCGATCATGCCGCCCAGCGCCACGGTCAGGCACGAGTAGGCCGCCGGGCCCTCGTGCAGCACGAGCGACCTGAGCCAGGTGCGGCCGTCGTCCTCGCTGAGCCGAAGCGCCATCCGCTCCCGCTTCCGGCTCGCGGGGTTGGAGAAGAGCAGGCGCGCGTCGTCGTAGCGCAGGAGGCTCGCCTGGCAGATCGGCTCGACGAGTACTGCATCATAGGACAGCGGGGACCACGTGAGACCCCCGTCGATGCTGCGCGCGAG
>VGFB01001062.1 GCA_016869015.1 Armatimonadota bacterium | reverse complement strand
CGACCGCCTACGTGGGCGACCACGTCACCCTGGGCACGGCCACGATCATCTGGCCCCAGGCCTTCGTGGGCGACCGTTGCGCCTTCGGCGAGCGCGTAGTCATCCACCCCGGCGCCTCGGTGGGCGGGGATGGGTTCGGATACGCCCAGGAGGGCGGCAAACACCGGAAGATCCCCCAGATCGGCACGGTCATCCTCGGCGACGACGTTGAGGTGGGCGCCAACTCCACCATTGACCGGGCCACCCTGGGAGCCACGAAGGTCGGCCGAGGCACCAAGATCGACGATCACGTGCACATTGCCCACAATGTCGTGATCGGCGAGGATTGCCTGCTCTGCGGCCAGGTGGGCATCTCCGGTTCCGCAACGGTCGGAGATCGGGTGATCATGGCCGGCCAGGTGGGCGTGAACGACCACATCACGATCGGCAGCGACATCATCATCGGCGGGCAGGCCGGCGTGTTCAGCGACCTGCCCGAGCCGGGGTACTACTCGGGCTATCCGGCCAAGCCGCACAACCATTCCCTGCGGGTTCTGGCGGCCACCCAGAAGCTGCCGGAGATGTCGAAGCGTCTGAAGGCGCTCGAGCGCCTGCTCGAGGAACTGCAGGGCCGGGGGACGGAGGAGAAGTAGGCTCCGGCGACGAAGAGGGTAACAGGCGCACCCACGCGGAGGCCCGACTTGGGCCTCCGCTTCCACGACCGGCCGGGTTCATCCGGCCCCAGCAGGTCTCGGCCATGACACCACAACCCAGGGCGCGAACCACCCTCTGCGGGCTCGTGCTGTTGGCCGCGGGCCTCGCTCCCGACGCGACGGCTGCGCGGTTGCTTGAGTTCGGGGCTCGTGCTCAGACCCAGGGCGCCGTCCGGGTGGCCGAGGTCACCGGCGGCGGCCAGGTGCTGATCCGCCTGCGGAGCAAGAGCGGGGCGGTGTTGGGACGCGCGGAGGACGCGGCGCGCGCGCTACAGGGGGCGGCGCTGGCCGGTGCCGCCGCGCCGGCGCTGGCGGTCACACCGGGCTCCGACGGCGCGGCGGTCCTGAAGGCGGGCACGGCGGTGGTCGTCGTGGCCGACAAGGAGACCGCGTCGCTCTCCTCGAGCACGCCCGCCGCCCTCGCCGCCAGTTGGCGGAGCACGCTGGAGACGGCCTTCCGGGAACCCTATCTGGTTCTGGCGGACCGCAGCACCGTCCAGGCGCCGGTGGACGAGGCGCGCTACGTGCGGTATGGCGGGCCGCTGGCCAAGGCGCTCTCGGCCGTCTCCTCCGACGAGTCGATCGTAGCCGTCGCCACCGAGAGCGGATTGCGGCGCCTGAAGCTGTACGGCATGAGCCCGGGCGACACCACAGTCCGGCTCACTGCCGGAAGCCTCGCCGTCGGCCTGCCGGTCGAGGTCAGGCACTGGGCGGCGAAGATCCCCGGTTCGGCCGTCGCCGAGCTGACCGGCAGTGGCCAGGACGAGCGGATCGCCCGGAAGGTCGCCGTCAATGCGGCCCTCGCCGCGGCGGTCCCGCGGCCGGGCGCCACCGTCTCCGCCCTCTCCACCGACCGCGAGGGCTCGCGCTTCCGGATCGGCGTCGTCGCCGACGGCGAGGGCTACTTCGGCGCGAAGAAGCAGGTCGAGGTGCAGCTCAAGTGGGTCTTGCCGCCCGACCAAGAGCCCGTGGACCTCTTCATCAGCAACGCCCCCGAGCGCATCCAGAGCATCGGGAGCCTCATGCGGGAGCAGCTCGTGGCCGGCCGGCCGGCGCGCATGCTCTACCATCACGTCAACTCCACCGGGCAGACGATCCTCTTCGTCGCGCGCATCGCCAACGTGGGGGCCGAGTCGGCGGCGGTGCACGTGGTCCTGGGCGAATCGGGACCGGGCACCGACGAGCTGGCAGTCGGCCACGCCGCGGCGGTGCGGTTCTGGGACCAGACGCGGACCGGCAGCGGGTACGTGCTGCGCGTGCCCCCGATGGTGGCCTCCGACATCGTCCGGGTCCCGGTGTCCCGCGACGCCATCGTGAGCGGCCTCGCGCGCCTCACCCCTCTCTCGGGACCTCCGCTGCTGTTGGAGGTGATGGCCGTCCCCGTGCATCACGAAGCCCAATGGGTCGAGCCGCTGGCCGAAGACCACTACGCAGCACCGAAGCTCACGGCCTTTGGCTTCGGAGCCCGCAAGGTGACCTCGCTGAAGCATGAGATCGGCGGGCCGTGGGCGTTCTTCAGCCTCGGCCGGGAAGGCTCGACGAACGCGGCGGGCACCTACCTGGCCGGGGATTACGGTGTCCTGCACGAGATCGATGTTGAGGTCACGAACCCTCACGACACCGAGGGCTGGGTCGCGCTGGACGTGCGGGCCGGGGGCGGGGTGATGCGCGGGCTCTTCGCCGTCGATGGGACGCTGCACGAGACCGGCATGTTAGTAGGTTCCCAGCAGGAGCGGGTCTGCAGGATCGA
>VGFB01001061.1 GCA_016869015.1 Armatimonadota bacterium | reverse complement strand
GGGGGGGTGCCGCCAGAACCGGTTCTGCAAGCCCCAACTCGCCCCACAAGGCGACCAGCCCGACGAAGACGGCCAGAACCGGCTGGCGGAGGCCGTGCGCCCGTCCCACAAGCAAGGCCTGGCGTTCCGGCGACCGTCCCCGTCTTCGGGTCTGGAGGATGGAGTATGCGACTCTCTCCGCCTCGTCCTCCGTGAACGGGGGGACCGCTGGCACCCTGCAGACCCACTCACGGGCTTTGCGGCGAACCTCGGCCTCGGAGTGCCCCTGGGTTATCCAGCGACCCACCAGGGAGGCAAGATGGACGTTCCGCAGGTCCCCCACGCCCTCGCGCTCGATGGTCGCCAGTTCCTGCCCGGTGAGGCGCGGTCGCTCTCGAAGAAGAAATTCTTCCCAGGCTTCGGGCAAAGGCGTGACCTCCTCCAGCAAGCCAGGCGTCAGCCATGAGCGGGGTGGGCTTGTTGGGACAACGACATACGAACCCGACGCCAGCACGTCGAGCTTCGGCCGCAGGCCCTTGCGCGACCGTATCGGACGCGGACAACGATACAGCCGGTGGACCCCACGGCGGCTCTCGAACATCCCGGTGGGAGGCAGCGGCAGCTTCAGTTCTCGCAACGCATGTTCTCCTTCGGGGCCGTCCGTCTCAATGTCTACCAGCCCCCCCGAGCCACGCCCTAAGACCAGAGCCACATCCGCCGCGCGGTACGCGTCGAGGAGTTGGCCGAACTCCTGTTCAGTCTGCCGTTGGCGCTGCCAGTCAGCCCACCGGATACCCTGCGGGGGCACTTTGGAACCCGAGACAATCGGGAGCACGTTCGCGCCGGCCTGGAAATATCGGCGGGAATCGTCCATAAAAGGATGGCTCATCGGCGGTCTCCCGCGAACAGCGCGAGCTGCCCGCACGCACCCGGAAGCGGCTCCAGGTCGCGCCAGCGGCGCGCCCAACGGCCAATCGCGTCCTGTGATGCGCCGACCTCTCGAATCCTCGACCAGTTGACCAATGGGACCTTTCCCGGTTTCGTACATCGGCCCCGGTGGGAGGTACTGCATCCCGCGTGGTCGGGTGGACACAACGGGAGCACCGTTAGCCCGGACTCCGCATAGCGCAGAGCCGCGTCCGCGAACGGGGTATCGTTCATGAAGCCGCCTCGGGAAACAACGAAACCTGCTCCGACTTGTGGGGGTCTTCGAGCTGCCAATGCTCCAACGTCAACCCCACCTGTACGCCAGCGCCGCGTACCACGGCGAAGCCAAACTGCCCGAACGCCGCAAGCGGGGCCCACCATCGCCGACGCGACCCGCGCTCCCGGAGTACAACCGCCGTCGCGCCGGCGGCCTCGGCCCGCTTCAACGCGCCAACGTCTGAGGCCCATGCAGGAGGGTGTCGGAGCTGATGGCGCTCCGGGCGCACCGTCTTGAGAAACGTGCGCCGCCCGCTGACCATCCTGACGGTGCCGACCACTCGGCCGGACTCGTTTCGGATGGGAACAGGTCGGCGTTGCCCCGCATGAAGGGGTTGCCGAGGGGTCCCCGAAGCTACATACTGGGAGGTAGAGAATTGTTCCACCGGTATCGCCTCCTACGAGGTCCCGGCCGTTGCAGCCCGAGAAGCTTCCCGGCCGGGCCTCGGTTTTCTGTCTAACGTAACTGCTTGAGTGCGCGTTCGGCCGCAAGGTGCTCGACGGCGCGCCGCGATATCAGTCGCCGACCTGTGGGTGTTCTAGTCGCACGGATGCGGCGTGTGTCCGCAAGCCAGAGCACGTAACTGCGCGAAACGCCGAGGGCGCGTGCAGCCTCACTTGGAGTCAGGTGGGGTGACGGCATTTTTCACCTCCTTTTTGATTGTGAAGGTGCGGCCTGCTACCACTACAGCAGGAAAGTCTAGGCTGAGTGTAGAATAGGGGGGCGAAGCAATCAACACAGGAGAGATGGTCCTATCGTGACGTCAACCAGTACCCGCGCTGTGAAGGCGTTGCGGCCGTCGGTTTCGGCTTATGGAGCAGGAGAACCTGCGGCTACCGTGACGCTGGACGGCCGGTTGGGCGTTGACCTGTACTTCGTTGATGAACGGGGTGACCCGCGCGAGGTGCTGGAGCCCTGGTTTGCAGTGGAGTTCGCCCCACAAGAAATGACTGCCAGCGATGGAACGATTCGCCCTCAGATGAAGCCGATTGGATTCCTGCTCACCGAGTTCACCGCGGAGCGCGTTGGTGTAGGAGCAGACGCCACTTCTGTCGAGCGCAGGCTTGTTCAGAAGGAGCGGAGGCTGCTCAATGAGCTGGCTAACCGCTACCTTTCCGAGCCGGGCCAAGAGTTACCTGGAACTGCTCCAAAATACCTGCGCTGGCACCGCCAGAAACCCGACCCGTGGGACCGCTATCGAGACTTCCAGAGCAGGTACTACCTGGCCGTGGAAACCCTTCTTGAGCGCGGGGCCGCAAACG
>VGFB01001060.1 GCA_016869015.1 Armatimonadota bacterium | reverse complement strand
TGCTCCGTCACCGTCGTTGTCGCCGTCGTAGGACGGAGCGCTGCTCCGTCACCGTCGTTGTCGCCGTCGTAGGACGGAGCGCTGCTCCGTCACCGTCGTTGTCGAGGTGGGCGTTTCGAGCGACGACGACACATCCTCACAACCACGAGTGACGGCGCACCAGCCATTACCTACATCTGGAGGGCCATGTGCCGTTGGGCCAAGCCGTCAGCCCCGTAGGGGCGACCGATGGCTAGCCGTGGGCGCCAGCCCACGGAACAGGGCCTTGCCTTCCTCTCCGGCCCCGAAGGGGGCCGGCGGGACCACCGAACAGCCCTCCGGCCACCTACGGGGCCGGAACCGAAGGGAGGGCTCGAGGCCGTGGGTTTCACCCACGGCTAGCCACCAGTCGTCCCCTTCGGGGACTGAACGACCTCGGTCCCGCACTCGCGGAGAGCCGCCCGCCGTCGCCGTGCCGTCCCGTTCCGTGTGTTCCGTGTATTCCGTGGTTCCCTCGCCGTTGCCGTGCCGTTCCCTGGGAGCGCGGAGGCCCTCGTCCGCTGGCCTGGCTCGTGGTGGCCCCGGTGTGGCAGCCGTCGCCGTTCTCCCCTCTCCCTTCAGGAGAGGGGCCGGGGGTGAGGCCTCCACCGCGCCGTTCGCCGTTGCCGTGCGAGTCGCCGTCGTAGGACGGAGCGCTGCTCCGTCACCGTCGTTGTCAACGTGGGCCCTTCCAGCGACGACGACACATCCTGGGCGGGAATTAGGGACAGGCACCCAACAGTTCATGGTTGGCAGAGCACAGAGCGGACCCCCCTCGAGGAGGGCGTCTTACGATGACAGGCCTGCGCGCCGGTGTTGCTGTCGGCTGGGTCGTGCTTGTGGCGGCTGCGGCCTGGCCGGACGAGCCCGCGTCCTGGATGCAGCTCTGGGGCAAGCCGGAGCTGGAGGCGGGCTCGGTGCGAGTGGAGCGGGACGCCGAGACGCGGGCCACGGCGCCCGCCTCGATGCGCCTGGACACGGGTGACGAGGCCGCGAAGGGCGCCCTGTCCCGAGGCCTGGCGCTCACCGCTCCCGAGGTGACCGTTTCCGCGCGCGCGCGCCTGGGAGAGGGCATGCAGGTCCTGACGGTCGCGCTGAACCTGATTGGCGAGGGCGGGGGTTCGCACCCCGTACTCACGGTGACGGCGCCGGGGGAGTGGCAGACGGGGGAGCGCACCGTGGCGATTCCGCCCGGGTGCGGCATGGCCTTCCTGAGCGTCTCCTTCACCGGGCGCGGGCAAGCATGGGTGGATGAGCTTCGCGTCGAGGGCGTTCTGGACGCGGCGCGGGCGGGGAAGCTGAACGTGTTCGCCATGCCCTTCGGCTACGCGTACGGCTCGTTCGACAAGCACGCGACGGTCGCCGAGGGGATGGCGCACATCGAGGCGGCGGACGGCCGGGGCGGCGCGGGGTACGTCTACACGGCAGACCTGTCGGCGTTCGCCGAGCAGTGCCCCACCCTCACGGTGAAGCTCGGGCCGGCGAACCGGGCGTCGCGCCTGCGACTGATCCTGGACGACGCGAGCGGAAGCAAGCGCCAGTTCGAGTACGGCCTGGGCGCGGCCTCCGCCGAGACCTTCGCCACGCTGCTGCCGCTGGACGGCCGGCCGGTGTCGCCCGCCGTCGCCGATGAGCCCGACCAGGCCTTCGACCCGGCCCGCCTGAACGGTCATCACCTGCAGGGCGCCTGGGACGGGGAGCCGGTGGACGTCTACGTTCGCGAGATCGGCTTCGCCCCGGCTACCCCGGAGCTTCTCGCGCGGCGAGCGACGGCGGTCGCCGAGTTGCGTCGGGGGGCCGAGGAGGCAGCCGAGCGGCGACGCCAGGCCGACGCCCGTCGAGAGCAGATGCTGACCGACGGCGCGCCCCATCCGGCTGACGGCCCGGATGTGCAGCGGGTGTCCCCCGTCGCGTCGGACATCCTCGCGCTGACGGTCCAGGAGCGCTGGGTGACGCCCGGCGGACAGCGGCCGTACGAGCCGCAGGAGGGCGATGAGGTCCGCGAGGCCGGAGGCGACCCGCTCGAGCTGGCGTGGGACAACGCGAAGCCCGCCCTCGTCTCGACGCGCACTGTCTGGCGCAGCGCGACGCCCGGCGGGCCGCAGCAGAAGCTCGGCATCCTGGTTGCGGAGGGCACGGTGGTGCGCTTCGACGCCGAGCTCCAGGGCGCGCCGATCACCGCCGACACCCTCACCGAGCCCCGCGCCTATCGTCTGCAGTCGCCCGATGATCCCAACTACGCCGAACCACAGCAACCCGTCGCCGTGTACCGCAAGAGCAAGCCCCTGGAGCGTGCCGACAACGGGCAGTCGCCCGTCCGCCATGTCCTCTTCCTCAGGCTCCCCCGCCCGCTGCAGGAGGGGGCGCGCTACACCCTGTCCCTGTGGGGTGTGAACACGCGGCAGGCCTCCGTGGAGTATGCTCACGAC
>VGFB01001059.1 GCA_016869015.1 Armatimonadota bacterium | reverse complement strand
CCGCCGCTGCCGGCCGTGTCGGTCACGCGGACGGCCAGAGCGTTTTCGGCGCCGAAGTGGATGGCGTCGACCGGTAGCCGGTAGTGGCGCGGGACGGACCACCAGTTCGGCGTCTCCTTGCCGGTCTGGCCGATCCGCTCCCCGTTGAAGTACACCTCGTCATAGTCGTCGATGGAGTCCGCGTCGAAGTAGAGGTCGCGACCGCGCAGCACCTCGGGGACCGTCACACGCACGCGGTACCACGCGACGCCGTTGTAAGGGCGCTTCATCGAGGGGTCATCGTACTGCCACCTGGGGTTGTCGTCGGTGATCCCCTGGTCCTGCCACATGCCCGGCGCGCGGAGGGTCTGCCACGCGGCATCGTCGGCGTCGGGCCGCTCCCAGCCCTGCGCCTTGCCCACGTCGTCCGGGTCGGTGCGGAAGCGCCACTCGGGCAGCTCGACCCGGAAGAGCGCGTTGGCGACGCGGCCGTTCTGCCCGTACTCGCCGGTGAAGAGGGCGAGGCGCGGGTGTCGCATCCGGACGCCGAGGTTCGTCAGGATCAGGGTCAGAGCGCGGTGGATCTTGTCGTGGTTCGCGGTCTTCGCGTAGTAGGCCCGGTGGGTGTTCCAGCGGTTGTTCTCGCCGGCGGTCAGCCGGTCGTCGTACTGCCCGGCACTGACGGTCCAGACTACCAGCCGCCCCTTTCCGCGCGGCGTCTCTGCGATGACGGCCGGCGTGGTGGCTCGGGAGCCGGCCGGCAGGTCGGTCAGCACTGGCGCGGGCCGCTCGTCGCGCCAGTAGAGGTCCGAGGGGCTGACGCCCGCCAACAGCGGCCAGTCGCCGTCCGGTGCAAGGGCGCGCCAGACCTTCTGCTCCTCAGCCTGCAAGCCAAGCGCCTGAAGCGCCTCGACAGTCGGGTTCACCAGCAACGCCGTCCCGCCGCGGTCGGCGTGGGCGAGCAAGGTGTCACGCTGCGCGGGCTCAAGTGCGCCATCGCTTGCGATCACGCCGTCATCCGGCACCCTCGCCGAGTCCTGCATGAGATGCGGAGCCAGACACTCGCGACCGGCCTCCGAGCCCACGTACGTGGCAGCGTGCCACGTGGGCGCCGGGGCCGACGCGACGTAGGCGCAGAGCTCGCGGAGCAACCCGGTGGCTACGGGATCGGCTCCGGCGCGCTCCGTCAGGTCGAACTGGCAGAGCACGAGACGGCTGGAGCCTTCGAGCCACTCCATGAGGGGCGACAGCACGAGATCGAAGCCATCGTCGGCCAGGACGCGGAAGTTGCCGTAAGCCGGCTTGCGGAACGGGTAGGTCGAGACGATGCCCCGGTTGCCCCAGTGCCACTTGAGGCCCGGATAGTGGGGGGCGTTGAGGGTCCTGGGGTCGGTCGGGGGGTAGGCGGCACACATCTCGGAGGCGCCGCGCCAGTTTGCCAGCTCGTCGGCCGTCAGCCCGGCGATGACGGGGTGCGAGGGGTCGCGCGGCCAGGCGTATCGCTCGTAGGTCGGCTCGTGGATCAGGTTGAGCAGCGGGCAGGGCGGCTGGGCGAGGACCAGGAGGTTCATCCCCTGGGCCAGGCGGCCGGAGGTCTCCAACTGCGCCAGCACGGGGGTGACCTGTGGTAGCGCGCCCTGGCCCACGACAACGCAGCGCCGATCGACCAACTGAGCGGCGGAGGTCACGGGCTCGAAGGCGACACCGGCCGCCGCGAGCGCTGCCCCCGTGCGACCGTCCGACGTGTCGAGCAGTGCCACCGGCTCAACGGCCGGGGAGGGCTTCGCCCGTGGGTAGACCCGCACGTCGAGGGAGTCGTCCCCCACCGTCTCGTTGCCCTCGGTGACCTTCAGCTCGATCCGCAGATCGGTCCGAACGGTGGCCGGAGGCGCGACGAAACGGAGGGGCAGGCGGGCGATCTCCCCCCGACCCACGTCGGCGGCGCCGTCGCCGCGGGCCACCTCCGCGGCGGCCTGCATGGCCCGCCACGCGTAGCGGCCCCTCAGATCGCGGTCGGTGCGGTCGTTGACGATCACAACCTGCTTCGCGATGGTCTCGCCCGCGTAGTAGGCATGGTCCTTCGCGGTGAAGTCGCCCAGCGTGCGCTCCGGCTCGAGCGTCGCGCCGCCGATGAAGGCGAGCAGGGGCTGGAAGTTGCGGCGGAACGACTCATGGAAGGGCTGATTCGGGCGGTCCGCGTAGTAGTAGCGCGGGAACCACTGGTACTTCAGCTCCGGCTTCGGGCCGGGGGTTTGCAGCTCAGCGGGAGTGCGCTCGGGGAAGGTCTCGCCGAGGCGCGACCAGGTCTCGAAGAGGTCATCCTCCTCGGCGTGGAAGGTCATCCCCGACATCCCGTACCCGCGCCAGCCGCGCAGGATGTCGCGGGCGGCGAGGGCGCGGGCCTCCAGGACGTACGGCTCGGCGGCGAGGTTGTTCCAGAGCGTGCCCTCGGGGCGCGGGAAGGCGAGG
>VGFB01001058.1 GCA_016869015.1 Armatimonadota bacterium | reverse complement strand
CGAGGCGCCTCCGGCCTCAGACAGCGCGGCCTGAGCGCGGGTGAGGATGGCCCACAGCTCGTCGGTCTCCATCGACCAGGACTTGCCCTGCATCACCATCGCGAGGCGCTCAAGCCCCATGCCCGTATCGACGCCGGGCTTGGGCAGCGGCGTCAGCGCGCCGTCGGCGGCCTCGGTGTACTGCTGGAAGACCACGTTCCACAGCTCCAGGTACCGGTTGCAGTCACAGCCCAGCGCGCAGGTCGGCTTCCCGCAGCCGAACGCCTCGCCCAGGTCCACGTGCACCTCGGAGCACGGGCCGCACGGGCCCTCCCACCGGACCTTCGGCCACCAGTTGTCCTCGCGACCGAAGCGCACGATGCGCTCCTGCGGGACGCCGATCCGATCGCGCCAGATCGCCTCCGCCTCGTCATCGGTCTCGAAAATCGTGACCCAGAGGTCGTCCTTCTTCAGCCCCATGACCTCGGTGAGGAAGTCCCAGGCATAGAAGATGCCGAGCTCCTTGAAGTAGTCGCCGAAGCTGAAGTTGCCGAGCATCTCGAAGAACGTGTGGTAGCGGGCCTTGCGGCCGACCCCGTCCAGGTCGCCCATCCGCGCGCACTTCTGGCAGCTCGCGACCGTGGGGGCCGGAGGCGGCGCCTCGCCCCGGAAGGCCGGCACGTACGGCTGCACCCCGGCGCTGGTGAAGAACGTCGTGGGGTCGTCCAGGATGAGCGGCGCGCTCGGGCGGATGGTGTGCCCGTGGCGCTCGAAGTAGCCCAGGAAGGCCTGGCGAAGCTCGCGGACAGTCATCGTCTACGTCTCCTCGTTGCGGCAGTCCGGAGTCCGGAGTGCCGTCCGCCTCACTACAGCGGCGGCAGTTGGGAGCCCCCGCTGGAGGGCGGCCCGGCGAAGCGGCTGACGGCCCCGCGCAGCGCTTCGACGAGGCGTCCCCCATCGATGCGCGGGAGGCCCGTGGGCTTGCCCTCGTCGTCGGGCAGGAGCGGAATCCAACGCCGGACGGCGATCCGCAGGCTGGCCGCCAGCGGTACCGCGATGATCATGCCGACGAGCCCGAAGAGCTGGAAGCCCGCCATGACGGCGAACAGCACGAGCAACGGATGCAGCCCGACGGACTCACCGACGATCTTGGGCATGACCGTGTTGTCGGCGACCTGGTTGATCGCAATGACGACCAGCAGGCAGACCACCGCGGCGAGCAGCGCGTGGTGGTCGGCGGTGACCAGCCCGAAGAAGAAGGCCGTTCCGGCGGAGGCGGCCTGTCCGACCCAGGGCACGGCGTAGGTGGCGCCCGCCAGCAGGCCGATCACGAGGGCGTACTCCGTGCCGAACACCCACCCCAGGATTCCCAGGACCAGCCAGGTCGCGATGGCAACCAGGATGCTGACGGCCGCCATGCCTCTTACGTAGGCGCCCAGCATCCGGTTTACGCGCTCGACGGTCTCGTCGACCTCCTGGGACTGCTCGGGCGACAGGAACAGCCGCTTTACCGCCTCCCGCATCGGGTCGATGATCAGCATGAAGTGGAAGGCGATGAGCGTCCCCAGCAGCACGAGGAAGACGAGGCCCCCGGCCTGGAGGGTCTTCTGCCCGAGCCACTTCAGGCCGAGGGCGCCGAACTTCGCGCTCGACTCCTGCAGTCGCGCCAACTGCTCGTCGACGTAGCTGGCGGCATCGGGCGATGGCAGGCGGTCTTCGTACTGCTCGAGCCGGTCCACGAGCCACGTTCGGCTGTGGTCGTAGAACTCGTTCGCCCGCGCGGCGTACGTCTCCCAGTTCGCCCAGGCATCGGAGACCTCGCCCACGACGCGGGGCACCAGGAGCACGAGCAGCAACACCAGCGCGAGCAGGATCAGCGAGGTGACCGTCCAGACGGCTCGGTGGCGCGTCCACCCGCGGGTCTCGAGCCGGTCCAGCAGCGGGTCGAAGACATACGCCACCACGAACCCGGCCGCGAACGGTACGAACACAAAGCGGATCTTGTAGAGAACCACGCAGAGCAGCGCCGCCGCCGCCAGGCCCGCGCCGACGGCCGTGGCCGTCCGGACCCAGGTTCGGCCGTCCGTCTCGCCCTGCGGCGCGCGATCGTTGTCCATCCCGGGCACCTCGCCCTACCCGAATGTAGGAGCGGCTTCAGCCGCGATGCCGTCGCCGTTCAGGGCCCTGGGCACAACATCATCGCGGCTGAAGCCGCTCCTACAACAACCGCATTCGCGGCCAACGGACCGCTAGCTCTCCTCGCCGAGCAGCAACCGGAGCCGCTGCAGCGCGCGGTGCTGGAGACGAGAGACGTGCATCTGGGAGATCCCCAGGCGTTGAGCGATCTCGGTCTGTGACATGTCGCGGTAGTAACGCAACTCGATGATGACCTGCTCGCGCGGCGGGAGGTGGGCCAGGGCGTCCTGGATGCTCTCCCGGTCCCCGACCGACTCGATGGCCGGGTCCAGCG
>VGFB01001057.1 GCA_016869015.1 Armatimonadota bacterium | reverse complement strand
GGGGCGACGTGGTCTTCATCGACCCCAGCGCCATCCCCATCTACGGCATGTCGGTTAAGTACAACCCGCTGCAGGCGGCGACCCCGCTTGAGGAGGAGCAGCGGCGGGAGAAGTTCATGGAGTCGCTGCGGCGCTTCTACGAGGAGTTCTGGGGGCCGAGGATGGAGCAGCTGCTGCGGCGGGCGATATCGGTCCTCTACGCGGCCACGCAGGACCCGACGGTCAAGGAGCTGTTCGACTTCCTCACCAAGCCCGACGAGAAGGCCGCCGTGCTCAGCGCCGCCCACGGGGAGACGGACCTGACCGACTTCTGGAGGCAGACCGTCACCAAGTACCCCGAGGGATCCGAGGCCGCTGCCATCACCAAGCTGGATAAGCTGACGGCGGAGCGCCTGGTCACCATGATGTTCGACTCGCCGACGAGCACCTTCTCCTTCCGGGACGTGATGGACCACGGCAAGATCTGCGTCATCAGGCTGCCGGAGGGTTTCCTCGGCAGCGACTCGATCAACTTCCTGGGGACGCTGTTCATGTGGGAGCTGCACCTGACCGCGATGGGACGGGAGGACGTCCCCGAGGACATGCGCAAGCCGACCTACATCTTCATCGACGAGGCGCACCGCTTCGTCTCCAAGACCCTGAAGGAGCAGATGCAGGCGCTGCGGAAGTACCACGTCTACCTGAGGGTGGCGTCGCAGAATCTGGAGCAGTACGGCCGCGAGATGAGGGAGGACATCCACGAGTTCACCTCGACGCTGGCCATCTTCCAGGTGGGTCCCGAGACGGCCGAGAAGCTGGCGCCGTACTTCGAGCCCACGCGCAACCTCGTCGAGACGCCCTTCTTCCACTTCGCCCTCTGCAGCCCGTTCAGCGGCATCTCCCGGCGGCAGACGCTCAAGGTGATCAACTTCGGCCGCGGCCCGTTCAAGTTCGCCGACGTCATCAGGGCGTCGCTGCGGAAGTACGGCGTGCCCGTGGACACGGAGCCGCTGTTCAAGAGGCGGCACCTCAAAGAGGGCGGCGTGTCGCTGCCCGTGCCGCTGCTGACCCCGATCGAGATCTTCACGCTCTACAACATCATCCGCTCGGTGCAGAAGCCCGGCGACAGCGTGGCCTGGACGGCGCTGAAGCGGGACGTCGGCGAGATGTACCGGGGATTCTCCCAGCGCAGCGTCGACACGGCGGTGCGCAAGCTCACCCTGCTCGGCTACACGCAATCGTTCAAGCTGCAGCAGGACGCGCGGGGCGCCGAGACGACCAAGTCCTACGAGCACTACACCGTCACCCCGCACGGCGTGGACGCGCTCTACCCGCCGATCGAGGGCGGCCGCGGCGGCGGCCCGGCGCACACCACGATGCTGGCGAGCATGGTCAACTTCTTCTTCGAGTCGGGCTATTACCCGATCCCCTCCTCGGGCAAGCTCGACGAGCGCGCCATCCGTATAGCGGTCAAGGGGCCCAAGGACAAGGTCGAGAAGTCGGTGGCGATGTGGCCGGACCTCATCGTCTACCCGCCGGTGAAGAGCTACGATGACCAGGGCGCCAAGTTCTCCGAGCGGGAGTGGGACTCGGGCCGGGCCTTCGCCGTTGAGGTCGAGACCATGCCCGTCTTCCACTCCGAACGCGCCGTCGAGCACTACTGGAGCAACGCCGACGTCGGCATCCCCACCATGTTCGTGGTCTCCAACCAGAAGGACGCCGAGAAGCTGCAACAAGCCCTGCTGCGCACCGGCGCGAGCATCGTCGGGAGCATCCTCAGCGCCCGCAGCCCGCAGGAGGTGGAGATCCGCGTCTGGGACGCCAAGACGTCGATGCCGGTGTCGCACCCGATCACCCAGCAGTGGTTCAAGGACGTCGTCAGGGCGAGCGGTGCCGAAGAGGCGGCGAAGGCATCGCTGGACAAGCCCAAGGAGTCACCTCCGGGACCGGCGAAGGAGTTACCTAAGGAGTTGCCCCAAGAGTTACCTAAGCCGTTACCTGCACCCGCTCCAGTCGCGGAGGCCAAACCCGAGGCTGCTCGGCCCGCGGCAGCTGCGGCGACTCCGCCCCCGGTTCCAGCGGAGAAGCCAGCCGCACCGATCGCGAAGGCCGAGCCTCCAGCGCCGGCCAAGGAGACCGCGGAGGTCAGGCCGACAGCGCCTCCCTCTGCCCCCGAAGCCCCCGCACCCCCCGCAACCGCGAAGGCCGCGCCGAAACCCGATATCGGAAAGCCGACGACGGGGAAAGCGGCGGTCGAGAGCCCCGTCAAGGCGAAGAAGCCGGCGCGGAAATACGACCACCTCCATGCCGGCACACAGAGGAAACGCATCCGGGAGTGCGTGCAGCAGGGGTGGACGTTCAGGGTCAAGAAGGCTGGAGAGAAGGAATATCTCTATGCGCTCAAGAAAATCGACGGCAAGCTCTCCGAGAAGTACCTCGGCCCGCACAAAGACACGGCCAAGCGCGCACTGAAGGAA
>VGFB01001056.1 GCA_016869015.1 Armatimonadota bacterium | reverse complement strand
TCCTTGCGTTCCTGGCCTCCTCCGCACTCCACGCTCAGCCCCTCACCCGCGAGAGCCTGGGCCGCACCGAGAAGCTCCGCATCCTGGTCGACAAGGTCATGCAGCCCGAGGAGGGCTGGGTGACCAAGGAGTGGATCGTGCGCGAGACCGCGGAGGCGGGCTTCAACGTCTTCTCGCCGCGCCTGGGCAACGACCGCCTCGACGAGGTCCGTCAGGTGGCCCAGTGGTGCGAGCAACACGGCATCTTCCACCTGCCCTGGATGCGCGGCACCCTCGAGGCCCCTACCGGCCCCGAGGCCGACGGCAAGCGCCTGGTGTGGGCGAGCGGCAACGAGCAGAGCCTCTACAGCCCCAACGCCGACGAGTTCTGGGAGTGGACCACCGGGCTGATCCTCGAGTACGCGCGCATCAGCGCGGAGAGTCCGCATCTCTTCGGCGTCTTCCTGGACTACGAGAACTACTCGCCGCGCAGCGAGGGCAACTGCTACAGTCTCTCCTACGATGACGTGATCCTCGGGAAGTTCGCGGAGGCCCAGGGGATCGAGCTGCCCGGGCTCGCCCTCAACGAGCGGAAGGGGTGGCTCGACGACCAGGGCCTTCACGACGCGTTCGCCGAGTTCCAGGTCAACCACTGGCGCGAGCGGTGCCGCGCGCTGCGAGCGGCCGTCGACGAGATCGACCCGACCTTCCGCTTCTGCATCTACCCCGCGCCCGGCACGCCCTTCATGGTTCAGGCCTGCTACCCCGAATGGGCGACGGCGAAGGCCCCGCTGATCCTCGCCGATCCGTGGACCTACGGGCGCCCCTCGCGCTTCCTACCGCAGGACAAGTCCCTCGAGGGCAACCTCGTGAAGCTGCAGAACGGGCTGAAGATCCCACAGGAGGCCGGCATCCCCTTCATCTACGCGGGCGGCATCGACCCCGTCGTGCAAGGCGCGGACCCCGAGTTCTGCGGCAAGAACGCGGTGATGATCTCGGAGGCCACCGACGGGTACTGGATCTTCTACGAAGGCCCCAAGTACAAGGTCGACCACCCGGACTACTTCCGCTGGTTCACCTGGGCCAACGAGCACATCCGCGAGGGGACCTTCGCCGCGTGGCGCGAACCGCGAACGGAGCCTGAGAACTGGGCCTTGGGCATCTTCGGCTCGAAAGGCGCGGAGATCAAGCTCGCGCCCCCGCCGGTGACGGGCGAGAAGCTGACGTTCCCGCACAACCAGTTCCGCGGGGAGCACCTCTTCTTCGTTGCGGCGAAGGAGGGCCGGCCGGTCGAAATCGCCCTCCGCAACGTGCAGGTCGGCAGCTACCAGTCGCTGCTCGCCTGGGAGCTCCGCGACCCGAAGATGGAAGACGTGGCGAAGGGGACCATCGGGGACAAGTCCGAGGGCACCGTGACGTTCACGCCCGCGATGGACGGGCTCTACCTCCTCGGCGCCTCGGCGGGAAGCTGTGCCTATTCGATCCTCAGCTCCAACGCTCCGCTGGGGGTGCTGGCCGCAGAGGGCGTTCAGCTTATCGGCGTGCAGGAGCGTCTGTACTTCTCCGTCCCCGCGGGCGTGACCGAGTTCACGATCAGCGCCAAGGGCGCCGGCGTCGAGACCGTCCGGGTGACCGTTTTCGACCCGGCCGGCGCTGAGGCGGCGACCGCCCAGACGACGCCCGCCGAGCAGTCTGTCGCCCTGAAGGTCCCCGCCGATGGCGCGGACGGAACCTGGACTCTCGCCACGTCGCGCGCCGATGAGGGGGTCATCGAGGACCACACTCTCCGCCTCGACCCCAAGCTCCCGCCCGTTCTCGCTCTCGCTCCCCAGCACGTCTACGCAGCCGCCGCGCCCTGACCGCCCGCCCAGCAGCGAGATGGGCCACCTCGTGTGAGGTGGCCCATCTCAGGTCTGCCGTGCCTTCCCGCTTCCCGGTAGGGGGCCTTACCGCAGCGCCAGGGTCGCAAGGCCGCTGCTCTGTCCCCCTTCGGGCTCGCGTGCCGTCACGCGGATGAGATAGAGCCCGGCGGGCACCGGGAGTCCGTTCCCCGCCTTCCGATCCCACAGCAGCGTCTGCGGGCCCGCTTCCAGCGCCCGGTCCTCGACGAGGGTCCGGATCGGGCGACCGGCCACGTTGGTGATGGTTGCCGTCACGTTGGCGGCGCCGGCGAGGCGGAACGTGACCTGTGCTCCCGCCGCGGTCGGCAGTGCGGCGAGGCCCGTCAGGGAGGCCCCGGCCGCGCCGTCGATCGTCGGGCCGGGGGTCCAGAGGCTGGGGTTACCGCTCGCCGTGCCCGACGCATCGGTGAAGACGAACCGGTACTCGTAGGTTCCGGACTGCGAGGCCTTCCACAAGGCCTTGTAGACCTTGCCGAACCGGTAGCTGCCGCCGGCGGCCGCCAGCAGGGCCTTGGTCTTGTACAACGCCCCGTTCCGCTTGATGCGAAGCTCAGCGGTGGTGGGGAGCCTCGTTGCGGCTGTC
>VGFB01001055.1 GCA_016869015.1 Armatimonadota bacterium | reverse complement strand
GCCTTCCGCCTCTGCCACGATGGCGAGCGGCTCTACGCGGCAACCATGATCCCGAGGGAGGCGGAGGCCCGGTTCAGAGGCGACCTGACCTCCGCGGACGCGGCGGGCGCGGTGGACGGCGTGAGGAACGGGCTGTACGCCTTCCACACCGGGGGCGACCCGAACCCGTGGTGGCAGGTCGACCTGGGCCAACCGGAGCCGATCGGTAAGCTCATTGTCTACAACCGACTGGACTACGCCCCGGGCCTGCACAACGCCGATACGCTGGATGTGCTGACCTCCGATGACGGGCAGGACTGGACGCTGCGGCACCACAACACGGAGCACTTCGGCGGAGTCAGCGGCGCGCCCCCCTTGAGCGTGGAGTTCACCGACCTCACGGCGCGCTACCTGCGGCTGCAGATCCCTCTGGATCGGGGGATCCTGTTCCACCTGGACGAGGTCGAGATCTACCGCCCCGGCGATCTCGGCACGAACATCGCGCTGCACAAGCCCGCACGGCAGAGCACGCTGAGCATCTGGTCGAAGGGGGGCGGGCTCGGCGCCGCGATGTTCGGCGTCGGCGGGCTGTACATCGGCTTGACCCGGGAGGACCCGCCCCGGGTCACCCTCAATGATCAGCCCTACGCTGCGGGGGCGGCGAGCCGGACTGCGGAGGGGATCGCGGTCGAGTTCGCCCTCCCTCTGGAACAGGGGCGACAGGGCTTCCCCAACGAGGTGCGGCTCCCGGGGGATTCGCGCGTCGCGGTGCGACTGGGCGCGCCGTGGAAGCTCGTCTGGCCCCAGCAGCTCGCGCTCGGCTGCGGGCGGAACCGTTTGGAGATGCGTCTCGACGGGACGGCGACCTTCGAGCCGCCCATCCAGGTCGACGTCGAGACCGTCGCGCTGACGCCCACCGATCTCCTTCGCCGGCAGGCCGGGCAGGCCGAGGTGGCCACCCCTGGAGCCTTCGTTGTGGAGGTTCCTCTGGAGACGGAGGGCGCGACGGCCGTAATCCTCACGCTTCGCCAAGGCTCCCTGGCCCTGACCGAGGCGCGGGCGTCCTTCGTGCCGCCGGTGCGCGAGACGGTCGACCGGGCGCAGGCGCTGCTCGCGGACTTCGATCGCTCCTCGCCGGCGGAGTTGCGGGAGTTGCGCGACCGGGTGGCCGCTCTGGAGAGGCGCGAGGCCTCCGAGGGCGCCGATCCGGCGGCGCGGCAGGAGCTCTACCTGGAGGCGCGGTGGTTGGCCCGCGAGATCGCCCTCGGCAACCCGGCCCTCGGCGCCGGCCGCCTGCTGTTCGTGAAGCGCCACACCCAGCAGCCCTACCCCGATGTCTGCCTGAACCACATGCCCTGGACCTCGCGGCCGGGCGGCGACGTGTGCGTGCTCTCCCCCATCGCCCCCGACGGGTCCGTCATGCCGCTGATCAACGGGGCGCTGGGCCACGGGCACGTGCACGGGATGGACCTCTCACCCGATGGGACGCGCATCTGCTTCGGCTTCGCGCAGCGGCCGAACGACCAGCCGCCGGAGAAGTGGCTCATCCGCCCGGCGAGCTTCGAGCTCCGCAACGAGGAGGAGCCGATCCATATCTTCGAGCTGGAGCTGGGGGGGCGCACTTCGGGGACGGACAACGGGACTCGACACGACGTGCGTTCCGTCGTCAGTCCCCCACGGCAGGTGACGGACGGGGAGTGGAGCGATCTCGATCCGTCGTACCTGCCGAACGGGGACATCGCGTTCATCTCCGAGCGCTGCGCAACCAGCCTGCAGTGCAACGAGTACGACAAGGATGAGACGTCCTGCAACGTGTATGCGGTCAGCCCCGGAAGCGGCGAGGTGAGGAGGCTCACCGTCAGCAAGGACGGCGACTACCTCTGTCACACGCTGGACAACGGCCTGCTGGCGTACACGCGCTGGGAGTACCACGAGCGGAGCTGGGCGCACATCCAGTCGATCTGGTTCGTAGCCCCGGACGGCACGCAGGCCGACGCGCTCTTCAAGCAGCACTTCAACGACCCGTGGGCGCTGGAGGAGATGCGCTCGATCCCCGACAGCCACAAGCTCATCGCCATCGCCACGGGACACCACACGCTGCCGACCGGGCCGGTCGTCATCGTCGATCACCATGTCGGCATCAACGAGCCCTCGGGGATCAACATCGTCACCCCGGGCGTACTGCCCCCGGAGGGCGGGATGTCGGGGGAGGTTGTGCCCGAGGGCGGCGTGCAGGGCCTCGGCGGGCAGTACCAGACGCCCTACGCGCTCAGCGAGAAGCACTTCCTGGCGTCCTACACCTACGGGGCGACCACGGACGAGAACGGCTACGCGCTCTACCTGATCGACGTGCACGGGACGCGGGAGCTGCTCTACCGGGACGAGAGCATCTCCTCGATCATGCCCCGCCCGCTGGAGGCACGGCCGAACCCGCCGCTTGTCCGCGGGTCGGTGGACCCCTCGCAGCGTGACGCCACGTGCATCGTG
>VGFB01001054.1 GCA_016869015.1 Armatimonadota bacterium | reverse complement strand
TGCGTGAACTCCAGCTCCACCGGGGTCTCGCGGCCGAAGATGGAGATGCTGACCTTGACCTTCTCCCGCTCGGAAGCCACTTCGGTGATCTTGCCCGTGAACTCGGTGAAGGGCCCCGCCGTCACGCGGACCCCGTCCCCGATGCTCCACATGAGCTTGGGCTTGGCGGCTTCCTCGCCCACCAGCTGCGAGAGGAGATGCTGAACCTCGCTGTCGGCCAGCGGGACGGGCTTCGCCGAGGAGCCGACGAAGTTCGTCACCCCGGCCGTGCGCCGGATCAGGTGGCGGGTCTCATCATTGAGGGCCATGTGCACGAGGACATAGCCGGGGAAGAGCTTCTTGCGCACGACGCGGCGTTTGCCCCGGGTCGTGCGGTTCTCTTCCTCGGTCGGCACCAGCACGCGATCGACCAAGTGCAGCATGTCGCGCGACTCGGCCATCTTCTCGATGCTGGACTTGACCTTGTACTCCTGGCCCGTCAGCGTATGTACGGCGAACCACCGCTTCTCCATGGAGAACACTCTCTGCCCCGCTGGTGGGGCGCCGGGCTGATGCGCGGGCTGCCGCCCAAGCCTGGGCGAGCGGCCGGCGCGGACGACGGCCGCGCGGCGCGCGACCCCTCGCCGGCTAGCTGCCGTAGACCTTCAGGGCGGTTACGAGCATGGCGCAGATCCAGTCCAGCGAGCCGACCCACACCGCGACAATCGTAACCGCGATGATGACAACGGCGGTGAAGGACTGCGCTTCCTCCCGAGTCGGCCACACGACGCGCTTGAGCTCGAACCAGGCCTCGGTCACGAACTGCACGAGCGACTGGAAGGGCGCCTTGATCTTGGATGCCAACGCCGCCATGCGAACGGCCCCATTTCTCGACAGCCGCCTCGCCGGGGGGCGAGGCGGCGCGTCTTCCGGAGAGGATGGCAGGGCCAGGGGGACTCGAACCCCCAGCCTACGGTTTTGGAGACCGTCGCTCTGCCAATTGAGCTATGGCCCTACGCGCAGCTCCCGCCATCCGTCTACGCCGCTACTTGGACTGAATCGTCTTGTTGCGCGTTTCCGAATGCTCGGTATGACGTCCGCAGGTCCGACAGAACTTCTTGCGCGTCAGACGATCGCGCACGTTCTGCCGGTTCTTGGCAGTCACGTAGTTGCTGCTCTTGCATTCCTTGCACTGGAACACGAACTTCTCGGACGGCATCCTCGTACCTCATTTCGGTCGCGTGGCCCGCGCGTGTCAGCCAGTGGAACCCGCCTCGCCCATGGGCAAGCCGCCCACGCCACCGCAGATCCTACTTCTCCACGCTGGTCACGACGCCGGCGCCGACGGTGCGGCCGCCCTCGCGGATGGCGAAGCGCACGCCCTCTTCCAGCGCGATCGGCTGAATCAGCTCGATGGCCAGCGGCAGGTTGTCCCCGGGCATCGCCATCTCCGTGCCCTCCGGCAGCGTCACCGCCCCCGTCACGTCCGTCGTCCGGAAGTAGAACTGCGGCCGGTACCCCGGGAAGAACGGCTTGTGACGACCGCCCTCCTCCTGGCTCAGCACGTACACCTGACCCATGAACTTCGTGTGCGGCGTGATCGAACCCGGCGCCGCCACCACCTGACCCCGCTCCACCTCGTCCCGGTTGATCCCCCGCAGCAGCAAACCGATGTTGTCCCCCGCCTGACCCTCGTCCATGATCTTCCGGAACATCTCCACCCCGGTCACCACGCTCTTCTTCGTGTCCCGCAACCCGATGATCTCCACCTCGTCCCCCGTGTGGATCTTCCCCCGCTCCGCCCGGCCCGTCGCCACCGTCCCCCGACCCGTGATCGTGAACACGTCCTCCACCGGCATCAGGAACGGATGGTCCACATCCCGCACCGGCTCCGGAATGTAGCTGTCCACCGCCTCCATCAGCTCGAACACGCACGCGCTGTCCGGATTCCCCGGACCCGGCTCCTCCGTGTTCATCGCCTTGTGCGCCGAACCCCGGATGATCGGGATGTCCTCCCCCGGGAACTCGTACTGGCTCAGCAGGTCCCGCACCTCCAGCTCCACCAGGTCCAGCAGCTCCGGATCGTCCACCAGGTCCACCTTGTTCATGAACACCACGATCGCCGGAACCCCCACCTGGCGCGCCAGCAGGATGTGCTCCCGCGTCTGAAGCATCGGACCGTCATCCGCCGCCACCACCAGGATCGCCCCGTCCATCTGCGCCGCCCCGGTGATCATGTTCTTGATGTAGTCCGCGTGACCCGGGCAGTCCACATGCGCGTAGTGACGCTTCGCCGTCGCGTACTCCGCGTGGAACGTCGCGATCGTGATCCCACGCTCCCGCTCCTCCGGAGCGTTGTCGATCTCCTCGAACGCCAACGCCTTTGCGCTCCCGAACTCCGGGTTCGCCGCCAGCGTCCGCGTGATCGCGCTGGTCAACGTCGTCTTCCCATGATCCACGTGGCCGATCGTCCCCACGTTCACATGCGG
>VGFB01001053.1 GCA_016869015.1 Armatimonadota bacterium | reverse complement strand
GTCCTCGACCTCGATCCGCGCGTGCCCCAGGGCGCCCGTGAATCCCGCCACCCGCACCGCGGGCCCCATCAGGAAGAGCAGCAGGTCAAGGTAGTGGATCGACTGGTTCATCAGCGCCCCGCCGCCATCAAGGGCGCGGGTGCCGTGCCACCCGTCGGCGTAGTACTCGTCGCTGCGGAACCAAGGCACGGACACCGCCGCGTGCAGGAGCCGGCCCAGCCGCCCTCGATCCACGGCCTCCTTCAGGCGACGGTAGGTAGGATAGGCGCGGAGTTGGTAGATCGCCCCGAGCTTCACGCCGTTCGACGCGGCAGCCGCGATCAACGCATCGATGGCCTCGAGGCGGATGTCGATCGGCTTCTCGACGATGATGTGCTTCCCCGCGTTCGCGACATCCACCCCGAGCCGGGCGTGAAGCCCGGAGGGAACCGTCAGGTTCACGATGTCGATGTCGCCGCGCTCGAGGAGCTCGTGGTGCGACCCATGCCAGTCGCAGCCATGGGCCTCCGCCTTGGCCTGTGCCGCCGCCTCGTTCTTGTCGCACACGGCGACGAGGCGAGCGTCAGGCAGCAGTCTGAGCGCGGCGAGATGGGTGTCGGAGATGACCCCGCACCCGATCACGCCCACGCCAAAGGTGCTTCGGCTGACGGTCATCCGGTCCCTCCGCAGAGTGTACGGCCCCAGACGGGGAGGTGCGAGGGTAGTGTCAATTCGCGGTCGGAGGCGCCTTCACCTCGTCAGGCTTCGACCCGGCCGGCCACGTCCGTCAGGGCCGCAACCAGCCGCGACCCCACGTCGCTCGCAAACGGGTGGTATCCGCAGATCTTCGGCACGGTCGCCGCCGCATATCCGCCGCGGGCGAAGTCCTCCGGATCGGGCACGTAGCCGATGAAGTCGTTGGCGTAGCCGACTACGAAGGTGGGCCGCGGCGTGAAGCGTGCCTTGAGCGCCTGACCGTACTCGCAGAACAGCTCGCTGCCATGTGCGAGCAGCAGCCCCTCGCCGATGTGCAACGCCTGGACTTCGGTCACCAGCACGTCGCGCGCCCGGCCCTCCCGGTCTTCACGCACCAGCTGCTCCGCCCACTCCAGGTCGACGCGCGCCGTGTTGCGCTCGGCAGCCGTCTCCGGGGTGTCCGGCCCCGCCAGGCGTGTTCGGGCTGCCTCCGCAAGGGCCTGGAGCGCCTCCCGGGGGAGGCGTTCCAGAGGCAGGGCGATGTCCTCCGCGGCGCCGCCCACGGTGACCTCGTCAGCGTACCGAATGTCGCGCAGGAGCGCGGCGGCGGCGTCGGCCACGAGCTTCCCCGCCTCATCGCCGCGGCCGGTGTGGGCCAACACCGGGTTCACATCGCCGCTCGCACCGGCGAGGTACAGCGCCTCGCCGGCCCCGCTCTCGGCGATCAGGCGGGAGGCGGCGCCGGGCCAGTCAGCCGAGAGAAGGGTGTTGCAGCTGAGGTGGGTTACTCCGTGGGCAGTCGCGTGGTACGCGACCGCCAGCGGGGAGCCGTCGCGGGCCTGCACGGCCATCAGTAGCAGCTCCTCGTCCAACGGTCCGACCTCGCCCTCGACGCGGTTGAAGCCGAGGCCGGGAGCGACTCCTCGGGCGAAGCCCAGCCTGGCCGGCTCGACGGCCTCCGCGGCCCGGGCCACAACGTCGGCCAGCCGCTGCGGGAGGCCCGCCACGTAGCCCGGGCTCATCTCACCGCACCCGCGCACGGGCACCGTCGCCGGCCCGGCGTGGGTGTGCGAGCAGGCCAGCATCACGCAGCACGGGGGGATCCCGGTCGTCTCCTGAACCAGGAGCCGCGTGGTCCGCGCGAGGTCTCGGGAGACACCCAGAAGGTCGCAGGCGACGACCGCGACGCGCTCCGACCCGGACTCGAGCACCAAGGCCCGCGCCGACAGGGAGTCCAGCACCCCGGTCGAGGCCCGCTCGAGGTAGAACCCATAGCCACACAGCTCCACCCCCACGGGAGGGGTGATGTCGGTCGAGGCGACGGCGGCTCTCAGGGACACGGGCCTCCTCCGCTTGGCGCCCGGGCAGCGGCGTCGCTGGACGTTCGTCGGCCGTCGCGGTCGCGCCTGCCCACGTAGGTGAAAGCTCCGAGGGCCGCGAAACAGCCTCCTACGCTCCGGCCCGGAGCGACCGTTGTCCGGGAGCACGCTTTCGTGAGACATCTCCGTTGGGGAGCCCTGGTGCTGCTTGTCGTTGCCGGGAGCGCGGCCGCCCAGAGCAACCTGGCTTCCGCCCTGGACGGCGCCGGGGTCGAGAAGGCGTCGAGTGCCCTCGACAAGTCCTTCCGCGCCGAGAATCTGCTCGACGGCGACGCCGGCACGACGTGGGCCACCGGACGCGGGAAGCTGGAGGATCAGTACGTCGTCATCAAGCTCGCGGTGCGCCGGCCCGTTGAGATCGGCGCGATCGCCATCGACAACACCGTTGCGGCCGGGCATCCGGCTGAGGCGGCGC
>VGFB01001052.1 GCA_016869015.1 Armatimonadota bacterium | reverse complement strand
TGCAGCAGCCCTCGCTCGGCCTCGATGAGGATGCCGGCGTCGATCAGGACGGCCATGCGTCGCCGAGCTCACTCTCGGTCAGCTCTCTGCGTGCCGCGTCGAGATCGTCGGCGAACCCCGAGGCCTCGGCCGCCGAGAGACGCGGCAGGGAGGCCACCACGGCCGGCAGCTCGGAGAGCCGCTTGCCGACCGGCAGCGGACGCAGCTCCGCCAGCGCCTTGCGGCCACGCACCAGGGTGAACGACTCGCGCCGGTAGGCGACGCGGTTGAGGTAGTCCGCGAAGTGGCGGGCGACCTCGGTGACGGTCACCTCAGGCATG
Organism: Armatimonadota bacterium; assembly: GCA_016869015.1. Classification (GTDB taxonomy): domain Bacteria; phylum Armatimonadota; class Zipacnadia; order Zipacnadales; family VGFC01; genus VGFC01. The sequence continues at coordinate 2,154 of VGFB01001052.1, read as the reverse complement.
TGTGATCCTCCTGTCTTTGGTCCGAAGCTCTGATTCCATGATGGCGAGCCTCCGCACCGTGAGCAAGAGCGCCACGCAATGGCCCTCGATCACTCTGGCGAGCGCGATGCTCCCAGACAAGCGCCGCAATGGTGACATTCGCAGCGCGGTCCGGTGGACGATGGGCCCGGCTACGCGGCTCCACCGAAGTGCTTCTCGCACAGCTCGGCCGCGCGTCGAGCACCCTCTTCGCTCAGGACCACCGACTTGGCCTTGGACCGCGGCTCCGAGATCAGCCCGCGGGCGTGCAGTCGGTCCAGACTGTCCCAGTTGAGGCTCTTCCAGGCCCGCGTGATGCCGTGATCCACGAACGAGTTCAGGTAGAGCAGCGCGAGGACGACTTCGTCCAGCTCGTCAGCGCGGTCCACCCCGTCGGTGTCTTTCGCCATGATGCCCCCTCACCTCCGGACGATGATCCCAGCGGCGCGTCGCATATGTCACGCGACCCGCGCTGCGTTCTCTTGGGGATGCGCATCTTGGTTCACCTCGGCATCAGCAGTAGTTCGATGATCCCGACATGCTGCTCAGGATGCCGGCAGGTAGATATGCTCAAGCGCGTGGTCGTCGGCGATCGCCATGAAGTGCCTGTCACACGACACGAGCGGGATGCCGCGGGCTATGGCCGTCGCGGCTATCCACAGATCGTTGTGGGGTGTGGCATGCCCCTTGAGGCTCCACGCGTGCAGCTTCACGTACTCCTCGATCACACGCTCATCCAGCGGCACCGTGAGGAACGCCGCCAGCCGAGCTTCCTGGGCGAGCGAGCGCTTCTCGCCCCACCCGGCGTAGACCCGACCGGCGCGGATCTCCGCCAGTGCGAAGATGCTGATAGCCAGTAGTGCCGTTTCAAGACGATCCTTCACGTCCTGAGGCCAGTGCGCCACCGCGGCCGGATCGGAACGCGCGCGCTCCTGCCGACTCACGAACGAGTTGTCGCAGAGGATGACCTCGGGAGAGAGCGGTGTGGCCATCACTCCGCGTCGTCGAGCATGGCCGCGAGGAAGAGGTCGCTTTCGATGCCTGCCTCCCATTCCGGATCGACCAGCGACTCCAGGCCCTGCGGCTGCTCAACCATCTGGCGTTGCATGAGCTCGGTCAACGACACCGGCTCAGGTGTGAAGAGCTCGGTCTGCTCGAACTCTGGGACCGCGTGGATCTCCGTGACGTCCATCGAACCCGATCGAGCCGATGTGGCCGCACCTCGACCCCGTGCCCAGACGCGCCCACCAAGTAGCCGGCCGACGGCCTGTTCCAGCTCAGCCGGATAGCGACACCACCAATCCACTCCGGCCGCTGAACGGATGCCGACCTTGCCCGGCTCCAGATCGATCGCATGAAGGACGCCCGTGATCAGCTGTGGCGTCTCGGCGACGGTCTCCTCGGGCCCGCGGAGCTGCACCAGCTTGGCTTCGTCGACTCGGGTCGTCCAGCGGTCCGCTCCGGCGCGGAAGTCGATGCCGAACCGTCCCTGTCTCCCCAGAGCACGCGTCGCCGACTCGAGCTCATTCACGACGATCCGATCGACCGGCCCTCCGGATCCCACCGCCTTGAGGAGGTCACCCGCGTTGGCCCACGCCGATGTGAGGACCGTCTGATCCACGTCGGGCAGGGTCGCCTCCGCCTCGTGTTGCAGCGATGGTTCCAGCACGACGATGCCGCTGCCGGCGCGGAAGCCCACCAAGCGGAAGGCAGTGACCAGCTTCTCCTCGGCGAACGGATGGCCCGGCTTCTTGACCGTCTGCGACCTGGACGCACGGTAGTGGTACCGCAGAGCGGCCAGGAAATGGCTGATGAACGAGTCGAACGCGTCAAGAGAGACCCCCTTGCGAGCGTGCTCGCCTTCGAGCGTCAACGTGATCTGATGAGATCCAGGGTCCAGTTCCGCCTCCAGTGGTCGCGACATCCGGAACGGCATCGACCATGGTAGCGCTCGTGTGCCGATGCGTCACGCACTGCGGGGTAGACAATGGCCGTGCAGACTGACTCGAGCGCCCATGGAGTCACCAGCTCGGGCCAGTAGAGCCACAGAGAAGAGCTTCGGAGCCGCGCCCCGGGGCCCAGGAGAGCGGAACTTCGCTGGCTTATGCCACGTTATGCCACGTTATGCCAGGTTGT
>VGFB01001051.1 GCA_016869015.1 Armatimonadota bacterium | reverse complement strand
CTCGAACTCCCGCGCCTGGTCGAGAGCGGTCGGCCGCGTGATGAAGTTCACCCTCAGCGTGAGCGTCTCCCCGTTGCGCTCGAGCTGCACCGTCGGCGTCGTGTCGTCGAGGCTCCAGCCCTTGTCCGAATCCGCGAACCACGCCACGCCTCGCTCCCCGCCGCCCAGCCACACGTACGGGTAGAACGTGCCCACGATGTTCGTCCGGTTCGCCTGCGAGGAGTCCCAGATCGGACCCTCGCCCCCGGGCGTCAGTCCCGCATGGTTGAACCGCAGCCCGTCGCCGCACGCGTGCATGTACGGCATCTGCGCCTCGTCGAGGGGGACCTCCAGGCTCAGCCCCTCGATCTGCTTCCCCGGCGCGGCCGCCAGCGTGACCCGCACCTTCGCCATCCCGTCGTAGTCCCACTCGGAGCGGACGGTCGCCTCCGCGCCGTCCGCGGTGAAGCTCCCGACCGTGACGGCCGCGTGCGGTCGGGCGCTCTCAACCCGCAGCCTCCCGGCGGTCACCGGCGCCTGCGCGCCTGCGCTCCTCACCCGCCAGCGCATCGGCCCCTTCAGCAGCGGCCGGCCCAGGCTGCTGACCTGCTCCCAGACCCCCGCTCCGCTCAGCGCGTGATCCCGCAGCACCGTGGACAGCGTGTTGCCCTCAACCTTGATGGGCGTGAAGGGCGGAATCACCCGCTCCGACAGCCCCAGCGCGTTACTCTCCCAGGGGAAGACCCTTCGCTCGTACTTGCCGATCACGGGCTCCGTGGGAACGCCCTCCCCGGCCAGCGTCACCCGCACCTCGTAGTCGCCCTCGGCCAACTCCGGCGTTTCGAGGATCGTCTCGGCGGCGAAGTCCTGGAAGGCCAGGCGGGCCCGAGCCAGCGGCTCGGGGCCGCCGACCTTCACGAGGGTGAGATCGGCGCCGGTCACGTTGTCCCTCGACGCCAGCGACTCGATCGCGACCCGCGCCTTCAGCTTCCGGTAGTACGGGTACACCTTGTACTGCAGCTGCACCGCCTGCCTGTCCTCGCGCGTGGTGGTCCAACGCTCCGTCGGGCGCTCGAGACGCCAGGAGAAGTCCCGCACGTACAGCGGGAACACTGCGCCCGGGCGAGCGATGCGGATGACGGTGCGGTGCGCCCCCTCCGGGCCGCCGTGGGGGGGCTCGAAGGCGACCTCCTCCCGCCCGCCGGCGGGAACGCGCATCGTCCGGGTGAACTCCGCCGGGGGGTTACGGCTCCACGTGTCGGAGAGAGAGACCTCCACCTCCGCCGGCGCGGCGCCGGGGTTGCCGACCGCGAGGGCGATCCGCGGCTTCCCCTCGGCGCGCAGCCCCAGGACCTGCACCACCGGCGCGTCCGCATCGAACGCGACGCGCGGCATCGTGGGGAGGTCCTCATACGCCGCCGTCACGCTCTCCCAACGGCTCTGGTCCCACTCCCGCTGCCAGTTGCGGCACACGCGCAGCCCCCACGGATGCTCCAGGTCCTCGGCGGTCGCGCCGATCTGCGGGAAGGGGATGGCGATCTCGACGTTCCACCAGCCGTCGGCCAGCTCGTTCGCGAACTGCCACTCCTTCAGCCGCCAGACGGTTGAGATGGCGTTGTTGGGGTTGGCCTCATCGAAGCTCCGGTCGAACATCGCCCCGCGCGCATTCACGATCAGGTGGAAGTAGCGCCGATCGCCTGCGGTCGCACCGAGATGCGGGTGCACGACCAGCTCGATCGAATCGTCGTGCAGCGCGGCAATGACGTCGCGCTCGCCGTCCGGCACGCCGCGCGTCAGCAGATCGCCCGTCGGCGGGAGCTCCGACCGGATCGCGAGGTACAGGTTCGCGGCATCCGCCCCGACCCAGAAGATCGCCTCCCGCGCGCCCAGCTCCATGTTGTGCTGGCTGCACAACCCCACGTTGCGCACCGTGCCCGCCCACTCGGCCTCGTCGATCCGCCCATCGATCGTCGGGGGCTGGGCCAGGGGGCGCACGGTGATCTGCGGCAGCGCCGCGTCACCGGTCGCCCGGGTCGGGGTCAGCAGCAGCGCCAGGCCAATGCCGATCATCACGGTTCCTCCCGGCGAGATCAGGGACAGGCACCAGTTTCCGGCGGACGTCATGCCGGAGATTGGTGCCTGTCCCTAATTTCGCCCGATCACGTGCAGCGCCCTTGCCTCGTCCACCGTCAGCGGGCGCCGGTAGATCGTCAGCTCATCCATCAGCGTCTTCTGCCCGCCCGCCGAGCCGATGGCGAGCCCCCCGAAGTTGGCCTCCGTGGGGCTCTGCTTCACCGAGAGGCTCTGGAACTCCCCGCCGTCCAGGGAGAACGACATGCTCGGCCAACTCCAGTTCGCGACCAACAGCCGCCACTTCCCCGACGGCCAGTCCTCCGTGCCGAAGGCGAGGCCGTTGTTCCCCGTGACCTCCGAGAGCATCAGAAACTGCACCGCCTCCTGCCGAGTGACGACGCCCTCCTCGTTGTGCAGGGGGCCCTG
>VGFB01001050.1 GCA_016869015.1 Armatimonadota bacterium | reverse complement strand
ACCGCCGGCCAGGTGAAGCGCTTGTAGGAGTGGAGCGTCAGTTCCGGCATGATCGAGAGGCTGAAGAAGACGATCGCGGGCGTCATGACCCGCAGCACACCGACCGCCCATCGGAAGACGGCGGGGTCCGCCGCCATCTTCGGCCACAGCAGCCGGATGAGATCGGGGGCGAAGACCGCCGCCGCCGCGGCCAGCGCGCTGAGCAGCAAGAAGGCCGCCGTCGTGACGATCGAGGCCAGCCGCCAGGCGGCGGTCTCGTCTTGCTGCTTCAGCCTCACGAACACCGGCAGGTAGGCCGGCCGGACCAACTGCTCGATGTTGGCGTACGAGCGGAACACCACCACGTCGTACAGGACATTCAGCGCGTCGGCCAGCCCGCTGCGGCCGAAGTAGTTCGCGACGAAGACCTGCTTGAGCGACCCCAGGGCGCGGCCGGCGGCGAGGATGGCGGTCACCATGACGGCCGCCACCGTCATCTTCCGACCCTCAGAGGGCTCCTGCGGCTCGGCGCTGCGGGCTGCGTCGTCACTCATGCGGGGGGAGTCATCCTTGCTTGCCCGTCGGCTCGGCGTCGGGGGTTTCGGATCGGCGGGGACGAGAGGGCGCGTCCTCCCGCCGGGCAACGGTCTCTCTCAATAACGCTTCCAGGGCCTGCGCGTTCCGACGGATGTCGTACTCCGCTACGACCCGTCGGCGGGCCTCCCGCGCGCGCTCCAGCGCCGGGCCGGGATCGTCCAGCACGGCGGCGATTGCGTCGGCGAGCCGCCGCGGTTCATCGGGCGGCACCACCAGCCCGGTCTCGCGATGCACCACGAACTCCGGGATCGCCGAGACCTCCGAGGCCACGATGGGTGTCCCGATGAGCGCCGCCTCGAGGATGACGTTCGGCAGTCCGTCGCGATCGCCGTCGGCCGCCACGACCGAGGGCACGACCAGCACCCGGCTGGCGGCGAGGAGCTCCTCGATCTGATCCTGGGGCAACGTTCCGCAGAGGTTCACGAGGGCCGCGATTCCCAGGCTCTCGGCGAGGCTCTCCAGCTCCGGCCGGAGGGGCCCGTCGCCCGCGATGACGACCAGCAGGTCCCCGCGCCGGCGCCGCAGCATCTGCGCGGCTCGGAGGAGCACGCGGTGGCCCTTCTTCTCCACCAGCCGCCCGACGATGGCGATGATGGGCTGGCGCGAGGGGCGGTAGTCCGGCGTGGGGCGCGCGATGTCGATTCCGTGTCGGACCAGATGGACGCGCCCGTGGACGGCGGCCGGCTGGGTGGACAGCACCCGGTCCAGGGCGAACTTCGTGCAGGTCGTGGCGAACTCCGATTCGAGCAGCTTCTGACGGAGCAGGATCGACTCGTCGGTGAAGATGTCTCGGGCGTGCAGGGAGAGGCTGAGGGACAGGCCCGTAATCTCCGCCAGCAGCAGTCCGACGGTTGCGGGCATCGAGGCGAACTGAGCGTGGATGTGCTGGATGCCCGAGGCGAGGAGGGCCGGAGCGAAGTGCGCGGCCGCCGCGAGGCTGCCGACGAGCTCGCGCGCGTGTGCGGGTCGCCGGAGCGAGTGCGCGAGGGCCAGGACGGTGCCGCTCGCGCCGCCCTTGGGCCATCGCACGCAGGCGCGCAACCAGTCCCCCACCAGCGGCCGCGGGGGCCGATAGACGGTCCGCGAGCGGAAGGCCTCCGCCTCGGGATGAACGGGCGCCCCCACGTCGGGTCGGGTGAGAGCGCACGGCAGGATGCGGACACCCCGCCGCTCCAGCTCCGCCATCTCCCGCAGGATGAAGGTCTCCGAGACCGACGGGAACTGGTCCAGGAGGTAGGCGATCCGCAGCTCCCCGGCCGGTCTATCCGCGGCCATCACCCACCTCCCGGTACACGGCGAGAACGGCTTCCGCATGCGCCCGCCACGTGAATCGGCTCGCCCGACGGCGGCCGTGCTCAACCATCTGGGCGCGACGGGCCCTATCCCCCGCCAGCGCCGCGATCGCCTCGGCCAGCAGCGCCGGCTCCCCGATCGGCACCACGACTCCCGCCTCCCCAACCACTTCCGGCAGCGCCCCGCGGTCTGAGCAGATGACCGGCGTCCCGCAGGCCATCGCTTCGAGGGCCGGCAGGCCAAAGCCCTCCACCAGCGACCAGAACAGCAGCGCCTCGGCGCCGGCGTAGAGAGCCGGGAGATCGGCCGGAGTCACGTGGCCCACCTCCCGCACCACGTTCGCCCCGGCCTGGGCCATCGCCTCCCGGATGCTCTCGCTGCGCCAGGCCTTGGCTCCGGCCAGAACCAGGGAGTGGGGGAGAGCGCAGGTCTGGCGGGCCTGGCGCACGGCCGCGATGGTGGCCGCAAGGTTCTTCTTGGGCTCGAGGTTGCCCACGCAGAGCAGATACGGGCCCTCGAGGGCGTGCCTGTGTCTCACTGCCTCGATCTGCTCCGGCGAGACCGGGGCGAGGAACTCCTCGCCGACGCCCAGCGGCGCCACATGGAGCTTCG
>VGFB01001049.1 GCA_016869015.1 Armatimonadota bacterium | reverse complement strand
CGCGCCCCGCGGGCGCAAGCTGCAGCGCCGAATCCCAGTGCGGCTCGCCGGGGTCCCCGTCGATCTGGGGCGCGGCGGTGCGGGGAACGACCTGGTCGATGCTGCCCGGCAAGCCGGGCCACTCGATGAGCTTGCCCGGCAGGCGGAGGGCATTGGGCTGCGTGAGTTGCGCCACGCGGCTCGCGTCATGGCGCTGCCAGTCGGCCTCGATGGGGGCGCGAAACGCCTCCGAGGCGAGGACCGACGGGCCAACCATCGCGAGCAGGACGCCGAAAACGAGCCGGACCGACATGCGGACCTCCGTCAGACGGCGGGAGTGTACGTGGTGAACAGCCCCTCAGTGTACGCAACGCAGCGCGGCCAGCACTCGCTCCGGGGAGGCCCCGGAGCCGTGCACCACGTAAGCCCGCTCGTGCTCGGGGCACAGCCGGCGGGCGACCCATGCCGGGCCCTCGGCGCCGAAGGGCCGCGCCCAGTACGCAACCTCCTCGCCGGAGACGCGGAGGCTTCGGTCCGGCGGCGTGCGCGGCTCGACCTCCGCCTCGCCGAAGGCCGCGAAGTCCCCCGGTCGAGCGACGAAGAGGCGCGCCTCCGTCGCCCCCTCCCGGCAGGTGACGGTGACGCCGACCTTCACGGGTCGGGCGCCCGGCCCGCCTCCGTAGGCTGCCAGATCGCGGGCGACGCTCACCTGCTCGTCGGCGACCTTCCAGGGCGGTGCGACCAGGAGCCCCGTCAGCGCCGAGCGGTAGCCTTCGCGGGACTCGCTGCCGGGGCGTGCAAGGGGCGGTCCTGACCGGAGGCCCAGCTCGAGAATCTGCTGCAAGGTCGCCTGGGCCGAGGTCGTGTAGAGCCGCAAGGGTGCGGAGAATTCCAGTCGGGGGAAGTCGTCGGTATTGGGCGACTGGCCTTCGGCCAGGGCCGCCATCACCTCCGGCCCGAAGAGGTACCCCCCCAACACATCCCACGCATCGCGGAGCCCGGCCTCCGACAGGTCGCGCGCCACTTCCGGTTGGGCCGCCCGCCGCATGAGCGCCGCCCCATCGATGCTCAGCGGCTCCGGAGTCGCCACCAGGTACGCGTCCGAGGGCAGGTCGGGGAAGACCCAGACCGACGAGTTCGGGAAGACCTGCTGGAACGTAGCCGCGATGCTGCGGAAGTCCTCCGGCGCGAGGTTGTAGATCGGCACCCACTGGCAGAAGACGCCGTCGGGCGCCATGCGGTCGCGGCACAGGCGGAAGTGCTCGAGCGTGAAGAGGTTCGCGATCCCGGCGATCCAAGGGTTGGAGGGCTCCGAAGTCAGCACATCATACCGGTCGCGGCTGACAAGCACGAAGTTGCGCGCGTCGTTGACGATCAGGCGCGCGCGGGGATCGCTCAGGCAGTCGCGGTTGATGTCGCGGAAGAACCCCACCACCTCCCGCATCGCCGGCTCGATCTCCACGCAGTCCATCCGCTCCACCTCCGGATGCCGCTCGACGGCTCCCAGCGTGCAGCCGCTCGCCAGCCCGATCATGAGCACCGACTTCGGGTCGTGAGACAGGAGCGCCGGGAGGTGCCCGAGGATCAACTGGGTGCTGAGGTCTCCGGTCGAGGCGTCGGTCTTCCCGTTGATCTGCAGGCTGACGATCGGCTCGTCGCGCCCGGGCACCGTCACCCGCGTGACGCTCAGCGTGGCGGTGAGCGCGTCCCGGTAGTACAGCAGCTCCTTCTGCTGCATGATGTCCCGCGCGTCGCCGTCCGTGTAGTAGGTCGTGTAGAGGTATGCGCCGGCGCTGAGGACGTGCCGGTTCCAGTCGGGCATGCACAGCCAGGCGACGGCCGAGACGGCGGCCATCCCGAGCCCCACGCCGGCGTGCATGCGGCGCCGCGGCAGGGCCGCGAGGAGGTAAGCGATCCCGACGACGGCGTTCAGCGCCACGCCGACCGCCAGCGCCCAGCGCGCGCCGATGAGGGGGATCAGGATGAAGCCCGCCGCGAAGGAGCCGAGGACGGTGCCGAAGGTGTTGGCGGAGTAGACCGCCGCCAGGCGACGCCCCAGGGCGCCGACCTCCTCGGTCGCCAGGCGGGTCACCAACGGAAACGCGAAGCCCATCAGTGCCGCGGCGGGGAGCATGATCAGGAAGGCGATGGCGACCGCAGCCACCTGCAGCGCCCAGAAGCGCGGTCCGAGCGTTCCATACAGCCAGATGAACGCGAACGGCAGCCGGTCCAGCAGCGGGGTCAGCAGGGTCACGAGCAAGGCGATGCTCACCTGCACCAGCCCGAAGGCGAGAACCGGCTCCCGCAGGCGGTCCACCCAGGCCAGGCGCTTGGAGGCCGGAACGATGCTCCCCAGCGCGAGCCCGGCCAGAAACGCGGCGAGCATCCCGCTGAACGCGTACACCGAGGTCCCGAAGGCCAGGGCCAGGAGGCGGGTCCAGACGACCTCATAGATCAGCGCCGCCGCGCCGGAGAGCCCGTAGGCGATCAGGAGGGCGGCGTAC
>VGFB01001048.1 GCA_016869015.1 Armatimonadota bacterium | reverse complement strand
CGCCGCGAAGCGCGACCGCACTTCCTCGGCGCTCAGCGCCCGGTCGTAGAGCGCGACCTCGTCAATGGCGCCCGTGAGCGCCACGTAGTTGTCCTGACGCTTCCCGAGGCTCAGCGACGTTCCGCCTGGGACGCGCTCCCGGCCGATCGCCAGCGTACCGACGAGTTCGCCATTGTGGTAGATCTTGAGATCTTGCCCATCATAGGTCATCGCCAGGTGCTCCCATCGGTTGAGCGTCAGCACCTCGTCGCTGAGAAGCTCGTGGGAGTTCTCCCGCCCGCCGCCGATGTTCAGGTAGGCACCGACCTTGGGTCCCGCGATCACCAGTCCCCAGTGGGATTCGGTCCACTCATCATCGTTCTTGTTGACGATCCAGCGCCGGTTGTCGCCGCCGACGGGGAAGGCCTCGAGGCGAATCCACGCTTCAGCGGTGAGCTGCGGCGGATCAAGCTCCGGGGCGTGGGGGATATCGAGGCCGGTTCCGTTGCACTGCAGGGCCGTGCCGCGCTTCCCCTCGACGGGCAGCGTGAGGCCGAAGTGGTTGTCGGCCCACGTATGCCAGCCCTCCTCGCAGAGGTTGAACCGGATCGGCCCGCCGGCGGTGTCGTAGATGAGGTTCCCCTCGACCAGGAAGTCCTTGCTCCCCTGATCGAAGAAGATGCCGTTGTTGGAGTATGCGGACTGCAGGGCCGTGTCGCTGTAGCGCGACCCGTGCAGCACGTTCCCGCGCAGGACGGTGCCGGGTTGATAGCCGAGCGTGTAGATGCACCCGCCGTCCGCAAGGCGCTGCATGACCTGGAAGATGTGGTTGTACTCGACCACGTTGCCTTGGCAGGCGGTCGGCGTCGGGTCCCACTGCCACCCGACGGAGATCCCCGTGTAGGGCAGATCGTGGATCAGGTTGTGGGCGACCAGCGTGCCCTCGGCGAAGCCGACCCACACGCCCACCGCGCCGAAGTACTCCTGCCCGCAGCGCGTGACGTGGTTGTTCGCGACGCGGTTCCCGCTCGCCACCTCCTCGGCCGGGGGCAGCCCCTTTGTCCAGTCCCAGCCGGGGTAGTGCTCGCCGACCATCACGCCGTTCCCGCCTACGTCCTCGATCGTGTTCCCCTCGACGACATTGTCTCGGCAGCCCTGCCGCAACCGTATCCCCGCGCCTCCGAGGTGCCTCAGCGCCGCGCCCGTGAGGCTACACCCCTGCGCCCACTCCCAGACGAGGGCCGCGTCCACCGGCGTCCAGCCCTGACTCCACGTTGGCGGAGGCGTATGGAAGGTCCCCTGCACGCCCGGGTGGCCCGGCTCGGGCAGCGGCCAGGCGCAGTGCTCGAACTGGAACCCCTCGAAGTGCAGGTTCCTCACCGGTCTGTCGGCGGTGCCCGTCACTTCCATCAGGCGCGTCAGCCGGGGCGCGAACACGTTCATCAGCTTCTCAGGGGGAGTGGCGTTCCCTGCGAGGTACAAGAGCACGCCCGTCTGCCGGTCGAGGTACCATTCCCCCCGCTGATCGAGCATCTCCGGAGCGTTCTCGAAGTAGCACGCCATGCCCGGGCGCGGCCCGATCGCCGGGTGCTGCGCCACGTGCGGCGGCAGCAGCGTCACTGTCCCCGCCGCCGGGTCGACCGCCTGCAGGCGCTTCCGCGTGATCTCCCACTCGCCGAAGACCACGATCTCCGCGTCCGGTAGGTTGCTCCAGGCGCCCAGGCACTCCGGCGCGAGAGTCAGCGCATGCGCCGACAGGTCCCCCGCCTGCTGCGAGCCGGTCAGCCGGAAGTGGTTGGGCTCGGCGTCGGCATCGGGCGTCCGCGCCCGGACAGCGCGCCGGCCGTTGACGAACAGCTCGCGGAAGTACCAGTCACCTGCGCGCACCTCCGGAAGCTCGGCCGTGAGCACGCCATCCCCACCCGACTTCCAGCCCTCGATCGGCCGCCCGCCGCTTACGATCGCCGACTCGATCGCGCGCCACGTCACGGAGTGCCGCTCGGTCCCGCCGTCCTCCGGGCCGAACCGGAGGGGTTCCGTCAGTTCGTACCGGCCCCCCAGCACGAACACGGTCACATCCTCCGTCAGCCCCTTGGCGACCGCGGCGCGCACGGCCTGCTGAGCGCGGTGCAGGGTCGCGAAGGGCCGGGCCGTCGTCCCCGGGTTCGCGTCGCTTCCCTTTGGAGCCACGAAGAAGTCCGCCGCCCAGCCGTAGCCGGTTACCAGCAGCGCGACCGTCACCTGTAGCATGCGCATAGTAGCACCTGTCCCGTCGGAACGGATTCCATACGGCGTCGGGAGCGGAGTCCCGACCCACGACCGGCCACGGCGTCGGAGCAGCGCTCCGACCTACGACGACGAACGGCGGACGACCGCGGGCTGGAAGCCCGCGCCGCGACGGCGGATGGTGTCGGAGCAGCGCTCCGACCTACGACGACGAACGGCGGACGACCGCGGGCTGGAAGCCCGCGCCGCGACGGCAGATGGCGTCGGAGCAGCGCTCCGACCT
>VGFB01001047.1 GCA_016869015.1 Armatimonadota bacterium | reverse complement strand
CGAACAGCCCGCGCGGCACACACCGCAACGGTCCTTCCATCAGGACAGGTGCTGGTGGCCGGAGGAATGGCGGACGGCGGTGGCAGTCTCGCCAGTGCCGAGCTCTACGACCCACTCCGCAACACGGTTGAATCAGTGTCCGCTATGGCCGAGCGCCGAATCGACCACACAACGACGTTGCTCCGCGACGGCCGCGTGCTCATTGCCGGCGGGTACAACGGGGAGTACCTGGCCTCCCTCGAGATCTTCGACCCAGTGACGCGCCGCTTTCAGCCTGCGGGTCCGCTCACAGAAGGGCGCAGCGGACACACCGCGACGCTCCTGCCCGACGGCCACGTGCTGTTCGTCGGAGGCGTGGGCCGGGGGTGGACGTTCCTCGCCAGTGCGGAAGTCTACGATCCTGCGACGGGCCGTGCGGTGCCAGTCGGATCACTCAGCGTACCACGCGAGAGCCACACCGCAACGCTGCTCGCGGACGGCCGCATACTGATCGTAGGCGGTCACGCCGGACGGCGGCAGACCATGGAGGTATATGCGAGCGCCGAGGTCTTCTCTCCCAGGTCCAGGCGGTTCGAGTCCGCAGGCACGCTCGTGACCCCCCGCCACAAGCATGATGCCATCAGGCTCGCCGACGGCGGCGTGCTGGTGATCGGCGGCGCGGATCGCACGGACCGCAACTATTACGCGACAACCGAGCTCTACGACCCCCGAACCGCGATCTTTGACCGCGGGCCTGCAATGGCAAACCGGCGGTACAAGATCGCTGGCACATCGGTCCTGCTTCCGGATGGCGACATCCTGGTCACCTCCGGCGCCAGAGCGGCGGAGCTTCTTGACATCACCACCTGGGCTTTCCGCGAGGTTCCCGGCCGGCTGCCTGACGCGTATCGCTTTGCCGCTGCAGCTACTCTGCGCGGCGGCGACGTATTGATCACCGGTGGCTATTCGGACGCCAATCAGAACACGGCCGGCATGTGGCGATTCCGCCAATAGCGACGTGCCGCCTAACCGGGCGTTCCCACAGCGCGGTCAGCGTTTGGGCCCCGGAGCACTCGCCTGGCGGCTCGCACTCCGGCTAGGCATCATGCACGCGCAGTAGAAACTCAAAGTCGTTAGAACGCTGCCACTACTTCGCGCGCTTCGCAGTCTTCCCGGCCGTCATCCGGCGGCGCCGCGGAGTCGGCACCGTGGACATACGCGCATCCCCCGGCGTCCGGGCTGCCTCCTCTACGATCCGGGCTAGCCACGCGTTGAGGCTCTCCCCCCGCGCGGCCGCAGCGACAGCCGCTGCCCGGTGGAGCTCCGAGCCCAGCCGGACGTTCAGTTTCCCGGAGAAGGGGCGCTCTGGCTCCTCCCCTCGGGTTGCGCAGACTCCAAGGTAGTGGTCCACGGCCCGGCGCATGGAAGCCTCGATGGCTTCGACCGAGTCCCCCTCGAAGTAGATCTCGTCGCGGAGATCTACTACATGGCCAGTGAACAGCCGCAGGTCCGGGTCAAACTCGAAGACCCCGGTGTATCCCTTGTAGTCGATCATGTCCATATCTCCTGGCTGTTCACCTCAGATGTGTCCCAGACCCTCCAAGAAGCTGCGGACCCGCTTCACGAGACCGAGCCCGCACTCTCGTCGCGGGTGAGGCCGGTCCACGGTGAGCTTCCGTCCACCCAGCACGAACGTCACGGTGGAGCCGCCTCCCTCGTACACCTCCGCGCCCAGCTGCGTGAGGAGCTTCTCCACCTTCTTCCAGTGGAGGCCTGCACTCAGGCGCCGGACCTGCTCGAGAGTTTTCGGATCGGGCGGCATGGTACCATAGTATGGTACTATCATGCTAAGATCAAGGCTGCGGGCTACCGCTCTGAGCAGGCAAGAGGATGGGTAACACAAAGTGAAGGCTGATGGGTGACAGTCGGGGTCACGATCAGTTGAGTGTATGAAGTAGTCCCTCCAGCCGATGGAGTCCGGAGCGCGAAGCGCGAGGAACGCGAAGCGAAGAGGCGCTACGGAGCCTGAGGGCTTCGAGTGGTCTGCGGTGCCAGGTAATCACGGGGCGCGGCGCTTTGGTTTACGAGTTGAGTTGCCGTCGTCGTCGAGGATGCAACCGAGGCGGACGTGGAACCATCCGAGAGGCACGGGGCCGAAGCGGACGGCCCAGATGTCGTCGGCGATCTCCTCGAAGGCGATGTACTCGCCGCCAAGCACATGGGAGAGGTTTACCCAGGCGTGGTTCCAGCGGATGCCGCCGTTGGTGGAGACCTTGCGGACCTCGAAGTGGGCGGGGTATTCGGGCGTGAGGAGCTTCGAGGGGAAAGGGCGAGGCGACGGCTCGTAGACGGAAGCCGGGGTCATGTCGTCCAATGAGCGTGCGCGCAGTTTCTGATGGGATGGGGGGCGCGCTGTTTGATGGGCCGAAGGGAGGTGGTTCCTGGTTCCATGTTTATGGGGACCGGAAGGGGGAACCGAGGGTGTTCCGTTCCGAGTGCGCCCCAGGAGGGG
>VGFB01001046.1 GCA_016869015.1 Armatimonadota bacterium | reverse complement strand
TCTGCGCATTCTCCAGCGGGGGGACGTTGGGGTTCCAGTACTTGGCTTCGGCCCACCCGTCCCTGTCGATCTCGTTGAGCAGTGCACTGAACGCGATGCCGTGGAAGATGTCTACGCCGCCGACCAGACCAAGCTTGACCACAGAGAATCACCTCGTGAGGAGCAGTTGAGCACAGGGCACTCAGCAAGGAGTGCACGGTCGCGCGCCCCGGTTCCCCGTCGACCCGGCTTCACCTCCGTGCAGGAACCTGAGTCACGGCGACGAAGCAGCCTCCCGTCCGTCGGACCCGAGTTCGCACGGAGGCCTGGTCCCATGAGTTCCGAGATGGTCCGCATCGCCGTGGTGGGCGGCGGCTTCGGCGCCGCGTTTCAGTGGCACCGGCACCCGAACTGCATTGTCGAGGCGGTCGCCGAGATGCGCCCCGACCGTCGGGAGCACCTCGCCAACCTCTACGGGTGCGCCAAGGCCTACGCGTCCCTCGAGGAGGTCCTCGCCGATGACCAGGTGGAGGCCGTGGCGGTCTTCAGCGGGGTCCCCGACCACGCGCGGCACTCGATCGCGGTGATGGACGCGGGGAAGCACTGCGTCTGCGCGGTGCCGGTGGCGATGACGCTGGAGGACTGCGCGGCGGTGGTGGCGGCCAAGGAGCGCAACGGCGTTCGCTACATGATGGCCGAGACCAGCTACTACCGTTGGGAGACGATCCTCGTTCGGGACCTCTACGAGGCCGGCGAGTTCGGCGAGGTGCTCTACTCGGAGGTCGAGTACTATCATCCGTGCTACGACGGTCACTCAGAGCGCAACGCGTTGTGGTGGGACCCGCAGGGGAACCGGACGTGGCGGTACGGTTTCGCGCCCTTCCTGTACCCGACCCACTCAACCGGGTTCCTGGTGGGCGTCACGCGCGAGCGTCTGACCAAGGTGACGGCCCTGGGCTGGGGGCCGAGCGACGACGAGGCGGTGGGTGTGGGGCGCAACGCCTACGACAACCCATTCTCCCTGGGCGCAAGCCTGATGCAGACCGATCGGGGCCACATCAGCCGCTGCAACGTCATGTGGGGCATTCATGCCCACGGCGAGCGGGCCCAGTGGTTCGGCGAGCATGCGGCCGCGTACATGCCTGGCTGCGCCGGTCAGGGGCTCGTCGTGCAGCGTCAGGGCAAGCCCGACCTCGTAGAGCTGCCCGACTACTTCCAGCGCCTGCCCGAGACGCTGCGCCAGGAAAGTGGTCATGGCGGCTCGCACACCTTTCTGACCCACGAGTTCGTCTCGGCGCTCATTGAGGACCGTGAGCCCGCCGTGAGTGTCTACGAGGCGGTCGCCATGACCGCGCCCGGGATCGTTGCCCACCAGTCGGCCCTGCAGGGCGGCGCGCAGCTCGACATCCCGTCCTTCGAGCCCGTCGGCCGTTGACGTCGCCGTTCCGTGCCTGCGGCTCGCCTGAGCCGCGCCGTTGAACCGTGGGCTCCGAACAACCGCTCGCGAATGGGGTGTCCGTATGCTACGTGAGCCGGTCCGCATCGGCGTCATCGGCGTTGGCGCGATGGGCCTGGGGCACGTGAACGCGTACCGCGCCAATCCGCGCTGCGAGCTGGTCGCGGTCTGCGACGCCGACGCGCGCTGGGTCGAGCAGGCGCGCATCGAGTACGGGGCGCTGTACGCGTTCACGGACTGGGAGGCCCTGAGCGCCTGTGACGAGGTGGACGCGGTGTCGGTCTGCCTCCCGACGGTCTTCCATGCCCCGGCAACCATCGCCGCCCTCTCGGCGGGCAAGCACGTGCTCTGCGAGAAGCCGATGGCCCCCAACGCGGCCCAGGCCCGGGCGATGGCCGATGCCGCGCGAGCGGCGGGGATGGTCCTGATGATCGGCTACAACCAGCGGCTGGGGGGCGACATCCAGTGGCTGCGGCGGGCCATCGAGGCGGGGCGCCTGGGCGAGGTCTACCTCGTTCACACGGCCTGGCGGCGCGCGATGGGCGTCCTGCCCCCGGCCGTGGCAACTCGCCCCAGCGGCGATACCTACAACCGCAACTGGTTCAACGAGCGGGCCATGGCCGGCGGCGTCTGTACCGACCTGGGATCCCACATCGTGGACTTGGGGCTTTACCTGATGGGCTTCCCGAGGCTGACCAAGGTCGTCGGGCAGGCCTACACGAAGTTCGGGCCCGCGGCGGCGCGCGGGACCACCTTCGATGCGGACGACCACTCGGTGGGCCTTGCGCAGTTCGCCAACGGGGCCTCGATGATCATCGAGGCCAGCTTCGGCTGCTACGTCGAGGGCGAGACGGTCTGCCAGGCCGTCTACGGCGACCGTGGGGGCGCGCGCCGCGAATCCGGGCAGCCCCTGAAGCTCATCCTCCCCGAGGGCGACGGGTCGGTTGTGAGCACGCCGGAGATCGACGTGCCGACGGTATCGCCCATGGACCACTTCATCGAGTGCCTCATCGAGGGCAAAGAGCCACTCATCCGGCCCGAGGAGGGTGTCGCCGTCGCAC
>VGFB01001045.1 GCA_016869015.1 Armatimonadota bacterium | reverse complement strand
GCCACCGGGGCCCGGAGCGCCGCCGGTGTACGGCCCCCCGCCGCCCTCGCCCTTGTGGGGCGCCCAACCGGGCGGCGTCGGGCTCGCGGCCATGCCGCCCGTGGCGCGGGTCTCGAAGGGGCTGCTGCTCGGGCTCGTCTACGGCGGCTTCATCGGCGCCTTGGTCATTGCCGTGGTGGGGGGCGTCCTGCAGGCCATCGGGGATCAAAACGGCGATCAGTCACTGGTGATCGCCGGCGTCGTGGTGATCGTCGTCGGCGTGCTGGTGCTGCTGGGCGGCATGGCCGCATGGCTGTTCCTACTCCATCGAGCCTGGTCGGCGATCCAGGACGGCCACGCGCGCACGACCCCCGGCAAGGCCGTCGGGTTCATGTTCATCCCGCTGTTCAACATCTGGTGGCTCTTCCAGGCGTACCAGGGCTTCGCGCAGGACTTCAACAGCTTCCGCGACCGGCACCGCCTGCCGCTGGAGCCGCTGAACGAATCCCACTTCACCGCTTACTGCGCCTGCTGGCTTCTGGGCAACTTGCCGTACGTGGGGATTGTCGCGAACCTCGGGGCCCTGATCATGATGGGGGTCATCGGCAGCGCGATGGCCGACCGCATCAACGGCATCGCCGACGTGCAGGCCAGCCAGAGCGGGTACGGCCCACCGCCCCCGCCGATCTGACAGCAGCCCGGGGCACGACTCCCCTTCGGACCACGGAACGGAGTCGTGCCCCGGGTTCCCTGCACTGTCAGCCGCCCGCTACAGGCCCTGCGCTCCGCCGCGCGAGCCTCCGCCGCCGGGAGCACCCATCCCTCCGCCGCCCCCCATCCCGCCGCCGGGAGCGCCCATCCCGCCGCCCAAGCCCCCACCCGGTCCGCCCGGTCCTCCACCAAAGCCTCCGCGTCCCATGCGGACGCTGCCGTTGTCCAGAATGCCCGCCACGGTGAGCGCGGCCTCCAGCTTGGGTCGCGAGGCGAGCTTCAGGTCCTGCGCGAGCTTCGCGCGACCCGCCTCCAGCTCTGTCTTGCTCTTGTCGCGGACCGCGCGGAAGTCCGTCAGGGCCTTGGCCACTTGCTGGTCGGAGGCCTTCTCATCGCTCAGGGCCGTCTGCAGCTTCTGAAGCTCATCGCGCAGGCCTTGGGTGGCGGTTCGACGCGATTCCAGGTAGGCGGTCACCTTCGCCCTATCGTCCTCCGTCCCGCCGGCCTGCTCAAGCAACCCCGTGATGCCGCCGCCCATGCCGCCGCCGCCCATCGGCCCGCCCGGACCGCCGCCCGGGCCCATGCCTCCGCCGCCCCCTCCTCCAGGGAAGCCTCCCATGCCCATCGGGCCGTCCTTGGCCATCGGCCCGGAGGGAGGCCCGCCGGAGGCGTCGCGTCCGTGAGTCGAGAACCAGCCGATGGCCGCCACCGCGCCCAGCACGATCACAACCGCAACCAGACCGATCAGCACGCTACGTGACATGAGGATGCCTCGCTCCCGGAGTGTGCCTGTCGTACCGTCTGACGCCGCGCGCGCCGACGCGGTTCACTGCGCCCGCGGGCTCAGGCCCGCCACGGCACCTCGATGGCCTGCCCGAGCTCCGCGCTGCGGGTGATCGTCTCGATCAGCTCGTCCACATCATACCCGGTCAGGCGCGACTGCTCGCCCTGCTCCCCGCGCGCGATCTGCTCGCAGTAGAACGCCACCGCCCGGTCGAAGGGCGAGAGAGGCGGGTAGCGGTACTCCGTGGCGGCGCCCGTGGCGTTGTCATAGTGGAGGCACACGGAGGCCTTCGTGTCCACCTCGCTCCACCAGGTCGTATGGATGTCCAGCCGCCCCTGCAGGCCGTTGATCTCCATCCGCTCGTCCCAACCATCCCGCAGCAGGCCGATGCGGCCTAGCGGGTGCCAGATCGTCTCGTAGTGCACCGGGCCGTTCGCCGTCTCCAGCAGCGCGTTGGCCTGCAGGTCGTAGTCGCGCCCCTCGGGGACGTAGACGCGCCCGTAGACGCCGCGCGGTCGGCCCAGGAACCAGCACGTGAGGTCGAGGATGTGGCTCCCACAGCAGGTCAGCGCCCCGCCGCCGTAGTTGGCGACGATTCCCGACGCCCCGCCCGGAGGCGTGTGGAAGCCGCCGGTCTCGGGCATGGCGCCCCACAGGTCCCCCGCCGGCTGGAACGAGCGGATGTAGGTGGAGGTGATCCGCCCAAGGGTCGGCAGCAGCGCCTTGGCCTTCTGCACCGCCGGGATGAAGCGCTTCATGTAGGAGGTGTAGAACACCACGCCCTTCGCCCCCGCGGCTTGCACGATCTCCAGCGCGTCCTGCGCGTTCGTCGCCAGCGTCTTCTCGCAGACGACGGCCTGCCCGGCCTCGATGGCCGCCAGGCACATCTCCCGATGCGCCGCCGAGACCGTCAGCACCCAGATCGCATCCACCTCGGGATCGCCGATCATCTCCCGGTAGTCCGCGGCGTACTGCGCGCCGAAGCACTCCGCGTAGGACCGGGCGCGCTCCTCCTGGAGATCG
>VGFB01001044.1 GCA_016869015.1 Armatimonadota bacterium | reverse complement strand
TCCGTTCGCTGGTCGGAGCGGCCCTACGGCAGTAGCTCGCGCCACGTCGGCGCGTACGCGTCGACCGTCACGTACCCGCCCTCGGCCTCGAACTCCGCGGGCTGCCCGTTCACGGTGACGCGCTGCGCTCCCCGTATCAGGTCGTCCGCCAAGCGGAACGTGACATCGTGCGCCTCGCCCCCGAGCGGAGCCGCGACCCAGAGGCGCAGCTTGCCCTGCTCCGGAGCAAGAAGGAGGCTCGTCGGCGCGCTCGACTCGACGCACAGGTTGCCCTCGCAGGCCAGGCGCGTGAAGTTCACGAGCAGCACCCCGTCCACCGGCTCGTCGTCCGTGCCGAGATCGAGGAGCATCGCGACCGCCGCGTCCGTCTCCGCATCCTCGAACCGATGCGTGCCCGGCCCGTGCGCGACCATCACGGCGTCGTCGCCGGAGACGGCGAACGCGTCATTCGCCGAACCCGCGTCGCTGAAGGCCCGCGGCTGGCCCGTTGAGGGAACCAGCGCCGCCAGGATGTCCGTCTCCGTCACCCCGGCCGCCGTCGCCCTCAGCCGCTTCTTCGTCTCGCCCTTCCCCGCGTCGGCCGTGTGGTCCGCGACCTCGCAGGTCAGGCCCGACGGATACAGGATCTGCAAGCGAACCGTCGCGTCGCCCTTGGTGATGTCCCAGGCCTGCTCGCCCGCCGGGGTCCACTCACCGTCGCAGTGGTAGAGCCAGTCGATGGTGCTCGGCTCCCGCGCGACGATGTGGTCGTGAATCAGCGCGTACCCGCCATCCACGTAGACGAGCGTGCGCGTGAACTGGCTCAGGCCCTCATACGAGGTGCCCGCCTCGCCCTGAACAACGCCGTAGCCCGGCGCGCCGAAGAACTCGGTGATGTGCGCGCGGCCGCCCATGTCCGCGATCGGCTGTGTCCAGCCCTGCCCCTCCCCGACCTGTCCTTTCCCGTTCACGAGGATCGTGTTATGGTCCTCGGTTAGCTTCGCCGCATGGGCATAGCTCGCGTCCATCGCGAAGAACTGGCCCTGCCAGTAGAGCATGAAGCTGTTTGCGTCCGGGTGGTCGTGGGCCACGTTCACGTACTGCGGCTTCTCGAAGGACTCGCGGTAGGCGTTCAGCGCGTGCCCGCCGTACGGCCCGCACTTGAAGAACGCGGCAAGCGCGTTCGGGTCCGTCCAGTTCGACCGGAACGTGGCGATCTCAACGTCCGGGAAGTAGCGCCAGGTTGGGTAGCCGTCGAGCGGCGCGGGTTGCAGCTTTTCATCGAAGAACAGGCAGTCCCAGTTCTGGTAGTCATAGCTCTGCGGAGCGGCCTCGTAGTTCGCGAGGTGCAGCGCCTGCGCGAAGCCGTCCCCGAAGAGGCTCGCGCACAGGAAGTGGTAGTGGTTGAACCAGCCGACGTCACGTCCGCCGTCGGCGTAGTCCCAGACCTGCTTCCCCCCCGGCAGCACCATGTGCGCGCGGAAGTGGGGCAACTCGCGGATGCCGGGCTGGTCGGTCAGGAGATCGACGGTCGTGCAGCGCTTCAGCGCGTAGAGCCAGGGGACGAGGTACTGTGTTCCGAAGGCCTGGTAGCCGACCGCTTCGTGGTTCGAGCCGTCCTCGGGGAGCCACCTCACGATCTCCTCGGCCTTGCGGATCGCGTAGTCGAGGTACCCGTCGATCTCCGGCACGTCGCCGTAGAGCGCGAGGGTCGCCAGCAGCAGGCCCGCCATCCGGTGCCAGAGGTGGTTGTTCTGCGGGTCCTGCTGCCAGTAGTGCGCACCGGGCGCGTTCTGCTGGAAGCCCTTGTCGTAGAGCCGATGCACCTGCAGCCAGAGCTTGTCCTGAACGAAGCGGCGCTCCTCGTCGGTGAGGTCGTGGTACACCGCGTCGTAGCCGATGGCACAGCCCGCCAGCACGTTCGCCGCGCCCATCCCCGTGTCGACCTCGCCCTGAGTCTGGAAGTGCCGCGAGCGACACATCGCCAGCAGCAGGCCCTTCGTCGCCTCCCGGTAGCGCGGGTCGTCCGAGACCCCCGCCAGGAAGGCGATCGTGGGCATCTTCCACCACCCCCACCGCTGCCCATCGGTGTCGTTGTTGAGCCAGGGCTCGTCCTCGGGGACGGCCAGCGAGGCCAGGCCGTACTGCACCGCGGCGTCAAAGAAGCGCTTGTGGGTCGTCGCGCAGCGCGCCTTCAGCGCCGGGAGGTCGTCCTCGGTGTAGAACAGACGTGGATGCTTGCCCGCGCAAGCACGTGCAAAGGGGATCGCGAACTCCCCCGCCAAGGCCTTCCGCTCGATGACGCCCGGCTTGATCTCGCCCGTCAGGGTCACCTCGATGTCGTCGACGACTGCGGCGTCCGGGAAGGCCTCCTTGCTGCCGTAGATCACCACCGCCGTGAAGCCCGCGGGCATCTCCGCGGACTCGTAGTGCACGCCCCGATCATCGAGGAGAACCTCCATGCCGCCGTCTTCCAGTACAGTGAAGGTCCACTTCCGCCAACCCGCCTTCACCTGCCC
>VGFB01001043.1 GCA_016869015.1 Armatimonadota bacterium | reverse complement strand
AAGCGCGCCCTCCGCAAGCCCTGCCCTGAGTGCGCGACTCCCATCGAGAAGATCAGCTTCCTCGGAGGAGCCTGCTATTTCTGTCCCCAGTGCCAGACGTAGCCGTCACCTCAACGGCTGCTCCGCCAGGCTCTCGCGCACGAGCCGCTGTGCCCGCGGCTCGCGATGGTGCCGCGTGGTAAGCCGCTCGATCAGCACTCGTAGCTCGACCCCACGAGTCTGCCCCGGTTGAGGCGCTTCGCCTCGGCCGTCGGCTCTCCGGTCTCGTCAATCGCCTGCAGGAAGCGCTCCAAATCCCGCTGCGACATCACGAGCGCGTGCTGCTTCTCCAGCACGCCCTCCGCTGCGGCGACTGCCTGGGACACCACGAACTGCGTGGTGCTGCAGCCTTCCAGCGCCGCGGCGCGTTCGAGCAGCTTCTTGTGGCGTCCGGTGATCCGTAGCTCAAGCCGAGCGTCCTTCGTTGTCGATGCAGGCATCGCGCGCCTCCCAATCCCTCGCCGCCATAGTACCCGTTGTACGGTATTTGTACAGACAGACGCGGCGCCCTACCTCTCCCTCACACAGAAGATGCGGTCGGTGTAGACGGCCTCGACGGCGTCTCCGTTGTTGGGCGGGCAGACCCAGAAGTACATCCCGGGCTTCAGCTCGTGGACGCCCAGGTCGTAGGTGCGGTACTCGCCGTCGGCGGCGTTCTCGAGCGTCTCGATGATCTGCGCCACGCCCTTGTTGCCGGTGGAGTCGTAAAGCCCGACGGTGAAGGCCGGGCCGGTCTGGGCCTTCGCGTCGCAGCGGATCCGAACGTAGCAGTGACACGAGCCGAGACCGGCCATGTCGGCGGAGACGGGGTACTGGGTGGCCCAGTTCGGGTGGCCCCCTCCCATGCGCGCGGCCTGCTTGTCAGAGGCCTGCTCGTCGTCGGCCAGCGTGACCCAGCTCCCCAACCCGTGGAGCGTGAACTCGTTGTCCTGGATGTCGATCCAGTCCTCCTCGGGCAGGCCCTCGCACTCATCGGGAGGCGGGCCGGGGTCGCGGAAACGCGCGACGAGGCCCGGCGAGTAGTCCGCAAAGGCGCGACCCTCACTGAAGTTGCCCGCGTCGAACTCCTGGGCCGAGGCCACGAAGGTCTGCGCCGCGGCGATGGGGTCCTCCGGCCCGAGGAAGGGCAGGCCCTGGCCCTTCGCCTGGCGCTTGAGCGACTGATAGCGCATCAACCAGACGTGGTCGAGCGGCATCCGCGCGCGGCGCACGCGGGTGGCGAGGGTCTCGTCGTCTGCGACCGCCGCTTGCGCTTCGTTGAACAGCTCGGTCGCCCGATTCAGCGGCTCCAGCCCCAGCCAGCTCGAGGTATCGGTCATGAAGCAGCGCAGGTACGCGTTCTGCTGCTGCACCGTGTCGGACATCAGCTCGATGTACTGCAGCAGCGGCTCGGCGGCCGCGCCGTAGTAGCCCGCCATGAACTCGCGGGTGAGCGCCTGCTCATCAAGCCCGGGGTCCCACATCAGGTGCGCGAGCAGCCACGCGCGCAGCTCGGGGAGCTCGCTGATCGAGCAGGACGCGTCGCCCTGCTCGAACAGGCCGATGCAGTTGTGCTCCACGAACAGGCGGATGTTCGGCGCGAGGGCCCGCCAGTTGGGGTGCGGCTGGATGTAGTTCGCGAAGTTGGTGACATAGTCCCAGATGTACAGCTGCGGGGAGATCGCGCTCCAGGCCTCGATGTCCTCGCGGAAGGTCTTGTTGCTCTCGGCGGTGCCCAGCGGCCGGGAGAAGTCACACTCGATGGAGCAGAGCCGGACGATCACATTGCCGCGCGGCTTCATCGTCTTGGGCGCGTGGCGGGTGTAGTGGTAGGCGAGGGTCTCGATGAGGAAGTCGGGGAACTCCTGCTCGATCTCCTCGGCCACCTGGTTGACGAACTGGATGATGAGCCCGGAGGGCGACCCCTCGGCCTCCTCGACCGCCTTGCAGGCCTCACACTGGCAGTTGCCGCCCCAGTCGTTCTGCGCGATGGAGATCATCCCGGCCGTAGGGTCCTTCCGGCACCACTCCAGCGCGACCCGGGTCAGCTCGGCGCGCATCTCGGCGTTGGTGAGGCAGAGCTGCCCGCCTTCGGCCGTCCGCTTGCCGTTCAGCAGGCTGTACCAGTCGGGATGCTCGGCGAAGTACTTCTCGGGCGGCAGGAGCTGGTAGAACGTGTGGCACCAGCCGATGAGGTTGTAGTGGCCGCCGTACTCGGGCGGGATGCGCTCGAAGTGCCCGTTGGTCTTCAGCCGCGCCGCGAACACCCCGTCGAACGCGCCCCGGTAGAACGCCTCCCGATACTGCAGCTTGGGCACGTAGACGGAGCTGAGGTCGGGCACCTCGAGCGTCGGCTTCTGCGGGATGAAGCGTTCGCCGGCCGT
Organism: Armatimonadota bacterium; assembly: GCA_016869015.1. Lineage (GTDB taxonomy): Bacteria > Armatimonadota > Zipacnadia > Zipacnadales > VGFC01 > VGFC01. Next base: position 98 of record VGFB01001043.1, on the reverse strand, counting down.
CCACCACCGGATGCCGACCACGTCCTCCAGGAACGTGTAGACGGCGTACAACGTGCCGCGCGGACGACCGCCCGTGAGCACCAAGGCGTCGCCCCGCG
>VGFB01001042.1 GCA_016869015.1 Armatimonadota bacterium | reverse complement strand
GCTGGAGGGTGTGCCGCAGGGCTTCCAGTACGGGCCGACCGACCCTCTGGAGCCCGTCTTCTTCGCCATGCCGAGCCGAGGCGAAGTCCTCGGCACCATCTCGGTGCCCTCCTTGGTGGACAAGGGTGAGCCACGGGAGTGGGCCGGGCTCATCGCTCTGGAGGGAGAGGACTGGACAAGCCTCTACTCGGCCGCGCCGGACGTCCCGACCGAGGTCCTGCGCCCCATCGCGCGCCGCGCCGGGGTCCACGTCTACCTGGACACCGGCGACGCCGTGTGGGCCAACGGCTCGCTGCTCGCGGTCCACGCGCTAACCGCGGGTGACAAGCACATCCGCCTCCCGCACCCCGCCGATGTCTCCGATCCGGCGACCGGGAGCCCCATCGGCACGCAGGCGGCCGAGTTCACCGTCGCCATGACCGCCGGCGAGACCCGACGGTTCACGCTCACCGGTGTCCGGTAGCCGGCGCCCGGCTCCTCGATCCGCGTTCCCCTCTTTCGTAAGAAAGCGTGGAGTTGGCCGCCCGGAGGCCCGTTCGCGGGCGCGCGCAGGGAACCGTTCTCCCGGCCCGTTGCGTTTCGGGAGAGTAGACGCTGCACGGGCGCTTCCCCGGCCGCTGCGGGAGGGTCGGCTTGCTGAGCATCTCCATCTTCGTTACTGACGACCCGCCTCAGGGCGAGGACGCGCGGACCGTGAGGGCCGTGGAGGCTGTTGCCGCGCGCTTTCCGGGGGCCGTTGTGGTGCAGCTGTTTCCCCTCGATGGAGAGCGCGCCGAGGACCTCGGCTTGCGGATGGGACCGGCCGTCGTGGAAGGCGACATGGTTCTATCGGTGGGGGAGCCGATCAGCGCCGGACGGCTGAGACGCTACATCGAGGCGCGACTGGGTGAGGAAGCCCCCTCCGCCGTAGGAGATGACTGAGTTGCCGCGACTGATGGACATCCTCGCCGACGAGCAGCTGGAGGAGGAGCAGACCTCGTGCGAGGCGATGCTGCTGTTCTGGTATGTGGGCGAAGGGGATTGGGTTGCGGAGGGTGACGATCTGGCGGAGATCGAGACGGCCAAGGCCGTGGTCGTAGTGAAGGCGCCCGCGGCCGGCGTGCTGCGAGAAGTCCTCGTTCGCGAGGGCGACGCAGTGGGGTCGGCCCAGAAGCTCGCCGTGCTGGAATGCCCCGAGGAGGGGTAAGCGCTGCCGGACAGACCGACAGCCCAGGAGGCTCGCCGTGAAACGCGCACTGCTGTGGTTTGCCATCATCGTCGCGATGGCGTTGGCCGTCGTCGGATGCCCGCCGAAGCAGACCGAGAACATCGTGAACGACCCCCCCGCCGCCGTCGCCGGGAAGGACGCCCCCGCCGAGACCCTCAACGTCTACATCCCGTGCGGCCTGACGGTGCCCTTGCGCGAGACGATGGCGAAGTTCGAGGAGACGCACCCGGGCGCCAAGCTTGAGGGGACCTACGACAACGCGATCACCAACGCGCTCACGATCAAGGAGAAGGGCGAGCGGCCGGACCTCTTCATCTCCCCGGGCGCGCGCGAGATGGAGATCCTCGAGGAACAGGGCCTCATCGACGAGAGCACGAAGACGGCCATCGGCTTCTTCGAGCTGGTTGTCGTGACGCCCAAGGACAACCCGAAGAACATCCGCTCGTTAGAGGACATGACGAAGGCCGACGTCGTCTCCCTCCCCGATCCGGAGCGCAACTCCATCGGCGTCTACGGCAGGCAGGCCCTGGAGAAGGCGAAGCTGTGGGACACCCTGATGCCCAAGGGCGATGAGCGGATCGTCCTGACCGAGTTCCCGATCAACGCCTACGAGATGATTGCCTCGGGCAAGGCGGACACGGCGCTGATGTTCCGGAACTGCCCGATGAAGACCTACCCCGAGAAGCTGCAGCAGGGCAGCGTCGTCATCGTGGCGGATGTCGACGAGAAGCTCTACGATGAGCCGCTCTGCTACATCGCCATGCTGAAGGACGCTCCGCACCCGGCCCTCGCCAAGGAGTTCATCGCCTTCCTGGCCGGCAACGAAGCGCAGAAGCTCCTCGCGGAGAACGGCCTGGACGCCCTCAACGAGCGCGCGCAGGAGCTGCTTCCCGCGGGAATCAAGAACCCGACGGCTCCCGCGGCCGAACCGACACCGGGCGTGGCCACGGTCGAAGGCCTCAAGCCCCCCATCAAGGTGGAGGCCTACTACCCGGGTAACCCGGACCACCAGTACCTCCGGGAGTTGGTCGAGGGCCTGGCCAAGAAGTACCCCGGCAAGGTCGAGGGCGAGTTCATCGACTTCACCAGCGACGAGGGCTACGTCCGCTGGCACGACGAGCGGAAGATGAGCTGCGGAGGGCTGGTCATCAACGGCAAGCAGACCTTCCTGGTTGACCGCAAGGGCACGCTGACGGAGGTGACCTTCATGATGGGCGAGGGCGGCGAGTGGACAAGGGAGGATCTGTTCTGGGTGCTCGACCAGGCGACGGGCAAGACCGGCTGATCGAGCCCCG
>VGFB01001041.1 GCA_016869015.1 Armatimonadota bacterium | reverse complement strand
GAAGGACGATCAACAGCAGCGCTACGGACCACATCGGGCAGCCTCCCGGCAGGTCCTCCCGCCGTGGACCGGGGAATACCCGGGCCAGGACGACATGACGCGAGAAGAGGGGATTCCCTTGCCCAAGCGAGCGGCGAAGTCCTCCAGGAAGACACGTAAGATCCGGGTCGCCATGGTCGGCGCGGGCGGCATGGCGAACACCGTGCATTACCCATCCCTGGCCTCCTTCCCCGATGTCGAGATCGCGGCCGTCTGCGACCTGGACGAGGAGCGCCTCAACGCGACGGCCGATAGGTACGGGGTCGCCGCACGGTATACCGACTACCGGGCGATGGTCGAGGCGGTCGCGCCCGACGCGGTGTACGCCATCGGCCAGCCGCACCTGATGTACGACATCTGGATATGGTGCCTGGAGCAAGGCCTGAACCTCTACATCGAGAAGCCGATGGGGCTCTCCATCCACCAGGCCCGGGCGCTGGCGCACGTCGCCGAGCGGCAGGGCGTCATCACCCAGGTGAGTTTCCAGCGGCGGACCTGCCCGATGGTGGTGAAGCTGCGGGAGGCGTGCCTGGCGCGCGGGCCGATCACCCACGCGGTCTGCGAGTTCTACAAGTGCGCCCCGCAGGCGTTCCTGGGCGCCCGGGACCACATGATGGACGACGGCGTGCACGCCATCGACACGCTCCGCTGGATGTGCGGTGGCGAGGTTGTCGACATCGAGTGCAGCACCAGGCGCGTTGGCACGCCGGACATCAACTTCATCCTCGCGACGCTGCACTTCGACAACGGGGCGACCGGGCTCATGGTGAACAGCTGGACCAGCGGGCGGCGGGTCTTCCGGGTGCAGATGCACGCCCCGGGCATCTGCGCAGAGGGCGAGCACGAGGGGAAGGGGCGCTTGTACGCCGACGGGGACACCGCCGGCACGGAGTATGATACGCGCGAGGTCGCGGGCAGCGAGGAGTTCCACGTCTACGCGGGCTTCGCGGGCAAGAACCGGGAGTTCATCGATTGCCTCAAGGTCGGGAGGCAACCCGCCTCTCACTTCGGTGACGCGGTGAAGACGATGGAAGTCGCCGAGACGATCCTGGCGCTGGCGCTGTTGGAAGGCAGTGCGAAGTGATCAGTGATGAGTGCGAAGTGATGAGTGACGGCGAGGGCGGAGGGGGGCAGTGAGAAGGCGCTTGGTTGGGCTGGTGGCGTTGGCGATTCCACTGAGGGCGGCCAGCGAGCCGATCGTCGGCAGCTACCCGTGCGACTCGTTCGTGCAGCGGTACTGGCGCGACACGAACTCGGGCTGGGCGGAGCGCAGCGCGGTTGAGCTCTTGCGCGACCACGGGTTCGAGTGGATGCGCTTCGGCGTCACCATGCAGAGCTTCCCCGAGCTGGCCGCGGCGAGCGACTGGACCGGGCTTGCATGGCAAGGCGGCTACTGGTCGTGTCGGGAGGTGGGCGACCGCGCCCTGGCGGAGGCCTCCGCGGCCGGGCTGCGGCTCGACCTGATGCTCTTCCTCAGCGACACGGCCGCGCACGGCGCCCGTCAGATCCCTCCGACCGCCTGGCAGGCGTACGATGTCCCCCAGACGTGTCACGCTCTGGAGCGGTACTGCTTCGAGACGGCGCGCCACTTCCGCCGCCAGGGGCTGCGCATCGAGCTGTACGAGCTCGGGAACGAGATCGAGCGCGGCATCCTGGGCTTCCGCCCCGGGGAGCGCATCCCGCTTCCGCCGGGGATCGACCAGTTGCGGAACATGGAGTGGATGCGGGAGCACCTCTGGGCGCCGGAGGCCGAGATGCTGAAGGCGGCCATTGGCGGCTTGCGGCGCGCCGATCCGACGGCGCGAATCGTGCTGCACATCTCCACCCGCCCTGCGCCCGAGGACGCGATCGTGGTGGGCTTCTTCGAGGCGATGACGGCGGCGGGCGTGCCGTTCGACATTGCCGGCCTGTCGTACTACCCCTGGATCGGCTACCCCTCGGCTCCGCCCACTCCGGATTGGCGGCGGGAGCTGCGGGGCTGGGTCGACGGCATCGCGCGCTGCAGCAAGCCGGTGCTGATCAGCGAGTACTCCTACCCACACCATCCCCCGACGCCTCTGCCGGGAATGTGCGCGGCCCCGCTGCCCGGCTACCCGTTTACCCCTGAAGGACAGGCTGCCTGGGTCCGCGAGTTCCTGAGTTGGTGCGAAGGCCACCCGAACGCAGTGGGCAGCTTCTACTTCTACCCCGATCATCTCTGGCGCGCGGAGGAGCCGGCAGCGCGCACGGAAGGCCTCCTCGCGCTGGAGGGCGGCCGCTTACAGCCCCTGCCGGCGCTCCTGGCATTCCCCCGGTGGTGACCGCCCGAGCTGGGGGCCCTCCGCTACTTTCCCTCCGGGCCCGGAACGTGCAGGCCGCAGGGCGGTGTTGGGCGAATCATAAACCCACCGTGCAGGCCGGTCCCCGAGACGCGCCCCGGGGGTGCCGGATGGCGGGCAACGCTTTCGCTTGCTGAGGAAATCGCCATGACG
>VGFB01001040.1 GCA_016869015.1 Armatimonadota bacterium | reverse complement strand
ACCTCGCCTACGCGAACGACTGGCAGGGCAACGACCATCCCGTGGGGTTCGCCGACCATGGGGGCGTCGTGCTGTCTCCAACCGACGCGGCGCAGGCCGTCCTCATCCTCGGTGTCAGCAAGGGCGCCGAGTGCTTCTTCGACGAGATCACCCTCTCGCCGCTGCCCGAGGGGCCCGGGCCCGACGTGCCCGATGGCTCCGGACGCGTCGACAGCGACATCCCCCCGAGCATCGAGGCCGGCGCCCACGGGACCTTCCGCTTCGTCTACCATGCCGGCGAGCAGGGGCTCCCGACGGGAGCCTCCGTCTACCTCCGCCGGGACAACATCGATCCGCGCTGGTCGGTCCCCCAGCTCTCCGACCCCGCGGGCCCGGGCTATCTCACGGTCGAGGCGTCGAACGGGGCCCGGTGCCTGACCCGCCCCGGCAGCGCCTCGACGGTGCCCTGCGTCTCGCGGGTCACCGTGGTCTACCCGCCCCTCGAGCCGGGCGATACGCTCACCCTCACCTACGGCGATCCCTCGGAAGGGGGCCCGGGCGCCCAGGCCCAGCCCAAGGCCGAACCGGGCCTCCACTTCGTCCTCTCGGTGGACGGCGACCGCGACGACCGCCCCCTCGACTTGCCCGACACGCCGGCGTTCGACGTGGTCCCCGGCCGCTTTGCCCAGCTGGGCCTGCTTGCGCCGGTGGTGGCGGAAGTCGGTTCACCCTTTCTGGTCGCCCTCGAGGCGCGCGACGCCCAGGGCAACCGGGCGCGACCGCTCGAGGGCCCGGCGCGCCTCACGACTGAAGACGGCGGGCTGGCCGGGGAGGTCCGGTTCACCGCTGCAGACCGCGGGCTGGTCCGCGCTCGGATCACCCTGCACCGGGCGGGCACGCGTGTCCTCAAAGCGCAGGCAGGCACGGTCACGGCTCAACAGGTCATCATCTTCACTCACCCCCCCGCTCGGCCGGAGCGCGCCCGCGCTGCAGGCGCCTGGGCCGGCGAGGCCGAGGGGACTTACGTCCTGGAGAACCCTCGCCTGCGCCTCCTGCTGCCGCCGAACGACTTCGGCTACGGCGTGGCCGTGCTTGAGGCCCGCAACGGCCAAACGTGGGCGCGCGCGGGGGTGCTGGCCTCGCTGGGCCAGCTCTGGACCGGGCCGGCGGGAGCGACGCCGGAGAACGCGCCCGTGTGGCTCCCCCGGGTCGAGGCGCTGAACGAGGGTGACACCTCCCGCCTCCGGCTGAGCGGGGAGCTGGAGGCCGGCGGCGCCACGTGGGATGTGCAGGCTGAGTGCGCCCTTCAGGCCGACGCGCGCCACCTCGATGTGACCTGCCGGGCGACGCCCCGCGGCGCGGTGCAGTTGTGCGCCCTCTACGGGCCCTCGCTCTTCGCGGGGGATGGCGACTTCGGCGCCGCGAAGCAGTCTGCGCTCTTCCCCGGCCTCGAGTACCTGGCCGGCGCCGAGGCGTCCTCCGGCGAATACGGGATCGTGCCGCCTCACAGCCTGCGAACCGTGCCCGATCCCCGGAGCATCACGCTCCCGCTGATGGCCGTGACCGCCGGGGGAGTGGGCGCGGGGCTGTTCTGGGACCCGGGGCAGACGTGGACGCCGGGACGGAGCGGCCCGTCGGCCTGCTTCGCCTGCCCCGAGCGCTGGGACGACCGCGACTCCCACTTCCTCGGTCTCCTCGCGCCCTCGGTCGCCGAGGGACTCCCCACCAACGCGCGCTACCTCCCCGAGCCCGCCTCGATCCCGGCCGGCCGGACCCTCTCCCTCTCCGCCTCGCTCGTCGCCCTCGCTCCGGCCTCGGATGTGACCGACATCGTCCGCTACTGGTTCGAGGCCAACGGTCTCCCCGAGCCGCCGCCGCCGCCGCGCAGCCCTGACGCGCAGGCCGACATCACTGCGCGCGGCTTCCTGGAGGCGGCCTGGGACGTCGAGAAGAGAGGCTGGCACAACGCTCTCGCCGACCCTTGGGGCGCGGCGTACAACGAGCAGATCGCCCTTCGCCTGCGGCACCATGCCCGGGTGCGCCCGCAATCGCCCCTGACCCCGAAGATCGAGGCGCAGCTTGCCGAGGCCTTCGAGGCCGCCGGCGGAACGCCCGGCTACCATCTCGCCTTTCACACGGGCGATCCCGCCAGAGCCTGGGAAGCCGAGCGCGCCGTCGGTCTACGTGATGCCCTCGGCATGTCCGCCGACGGCTCGTACGCGTACCATCCGCACTCGGGGAACAAGCTGTTCACCCAGGCGCAGGCCAAGTCCCTCGGTCGTGAGGGCGAGGTCAACGTCGGGACGTGCGTGATGGGCCTCGAGCCGCTCATGCGCCGCGCACTCATCACCGGCGACCCCTTCCTCATCGCCCAGGGCGAGAAGGGCCTCGCTTTCATCGACCAGTTCACGCGGCCGCAGGGCGCGGAGCACTGGGAGGTACCCCTCGCCTGCCCGAACCTCCGCGCGTCCGCCCTCGCCCTGCGCTGCTACCTCTACGGCTACCTGCTGACCGGCAAGGAGCACTATCTGG
>VGFB01001039.1 GCA_016869015.1 Armatimonadota bacterium | reverse complement strand
CACGCAGATGTATCTGCCTGCACTGAAGGCCTGCGGCGCGGATCCGGTCGCGATCTCGGACCCCCTGCCCGAGGCTCTCGAACGTGCTGACGCGGACTGCCCGCGCTTCACCGATCACCGCGAGTTGCTGGCCTCCGTGCGGCCCGACTTCGTCTTCGCGATGGCGCCCCACTGTGACATGACCGCCCTCGCGGCCGACCTCGTAGAGGCCGACCAGCCCTTCGCGATGGAGAAGCCCATGGGCGTGGATTGGCGGGCGCTGGAGGCCGTCGCGCAGCGGGCCGGGGCCAAGGGGCTCTTCGCCGCCGTCGCGCTCGTCACTCGCTACTTCCCCCTGATCGAGAAGCTGGCGGACCTCAGTCTCACGGGCGAGGTGGGCCAACCCGTGCACTACTACTCGCGGCTCTTCGCGGGCGCGCCCCAGCGGTATCGGGACTGGCACGTCGACTGGATGCTCGACCCCGCGCGGGCTGGGGCTGGCCCGCTGTACAACTTCGGCCCCCACGTCATCGACATCTTTCTACACCTCTTCAGGGACTCCATCGAGACGGTCAGCGGGAGCGCAACGCACGGGCTCTACGGCGAGGCCATTGAGGACCTGGCCTCCGTCACCTTCCACACGCGCGGCGGGGCGGTGGGCGTCGTCGAGGTCAGCTACACACACCCGAGCTCCTACGAGCGGTACTTCTCTCTTACCACCAGCACACTGCACGTCGGGGGGAAGATCGAGGGCGACGCGATTCACTTCCGGGATGGAGGCGTCGTCGACGTCGTCCCGGACCGGTCGGCCACGCAGACGTACGAAGTGTATACCGCCGACACGCTCGAGCGCTTCGCCGGCGAGCGCCCCCCCAAGGCCTCCATTCACGACATGTGGCCCACGCTGCGCGTCCTCAACGCGGCCCTCGGCTCAATCCGAGCCGGCAAGCCGGTCGCTCTCGGGGAAATGCGCTGAGTCGGTCTCCTCCTCCTCCGCGCCCCTGATTTTGGGAATTTCCATACGGAAATAGGGGTTGACAGAGTGTGAGGGCGGCGCTATACTGGCCCCAACTCAATTCAACAGGTCAACATAATCAACAATGCTCAAGCTGCCTGCCGGAGTGGAATACAGCCTGTTGGCCATGCTGCACCTGACCCTGCGGTATCCGGGCGGGGAACTGGTCAAGGCCGCCGACATTGCCGCCGAGCAGGATGTCCCCCTGTCCTTCCTGGAGCGCCTGCTGGCGCAGTTGCGAGCCGCCGGCCTCCTCGAGAGCACCCGAGGACCCGGTGGGGGGCACCGGCTCAGCCGGCCCCCCGACTCCATCACGGCGGGCGAGGTGCTGACGGCGATCGTCGGGCCGGGCGGGGGAGGGGCGCGGCTGAGGTTCCTGTGGGAGCAGTGTGAGAGGGCACTGGAGGACGTGCTGAACGTGTCGCTGGCGGAGTTGGCGACTCAGTGGTCGCACCACACGACGGACGTCGCAGACTACCAGATCTGATTGCATTCGCGCGGAGTTCGGGAGGAGACTGCCATGAGCAAGCGTGCCGACAACATCCTGGAGCTGATCGGCGACACGCCGCTGGTGCGGTACAACCGCCTGCCCGCCTCGGGTAGCGCCGCGGTGTGGGGGAAGCATGAGGGGCTGAACCCGGGTGGGAGCGTCAAGGACCGTATCTGCCTGTCGATGATCCTCGACGCGGAGGAGCAGGGGCTGCTGAGGCCCGGGGGGACGATCATCGAGCCGACCAGCGGCAACACGGGCATTGGCCTCGCGATGGTGGCCGCCGTGAAGGGCTACCGCTGCATTCTGACGATGCCCGAGACGATGTCGGTGGAGCGGCGAGCCATTCTGCGAGCGTATGGCGCGGAGATCGTGCTGACGCCCGGTCCCGAGGGGATGCGGGGCGCCATCGCGAGGGCCGAGGAGCTCCTCGCCGAGACCCCCAACAGCCTCATGCCACAGCAGTTCAACAACCCGGCAAACCCGCGCATCCATCGGGAGACGACGGCCAGGGAGATCCTCGAAGCGCTGGACGGGAAGGTCGACGCCTTCGTCGCCGGCGTGGGCACCGGTGGAACGGTATCGGGTGTCGGTGAGGTGCTGAAGGCGCTGAACCCGGACATCCTTGTGGTGGCCGTCGAGCCGGTCAAGTCGCCGGTGCTCTCGGGTGGCGACCCTGGACCGCACAAGATCCAGGGTATCGGCGCCGGCTTCGTTCCCGGGGTCTACGACTCGTCGATCGTCGATCGGGTGGTGCAGATCACCGAGGAGGCCGCCTTCGAGGCCGCCAAGCGGTCCGCGAGGGAAGAGGGCATCTTCATTGGCATCTCCGCCGGCGGCAACGTGTGGGCGGCCTGCGAGGTCGCGAAGGAGCTGGGCGAGGGCAAGAACGTCGTTACGGTCCTCTGCGACGGCGGCGAGAAGTACATCAGCGTCGATCAGTTCCGTACCGTGTGATCGCCTGGGGACGGACGACGCAACCCAACCCCATCGAGTTGCGTTGTCCGTCCCCGCAGTTGCCGCCTGAGCGC
>VGFB01001038.1 GCA_016869015.1 Armatimonadota bacterium | reverse complement strand
CCCCCGCGGGAAGGACCGGCTGTCGACGAGGTTCTTGGCAGTCGGTGTCTCGTATGCGGGACAGGCATGAGGAGAGGTCAGCGAGCGACGACGTCCGCGAAGACGTCCACCATGCGCTCGGCCAGCCGGCCGAACGTGTATTCCCGGTTCACGAAGTCGCGACCGGCCGCCCCTAGGCGGCGCGCCAGTTCGCGGTCGTTCATCAGCGTCTCAATCGTCGTCGCCAGCGCCTGCACGTCCCCCTCGGGAAAGACGCAACCGCCGCCGGTCTCCCGAACCAGCACCGGCACGTTCCCCGAGTCCGAGCCGATCACCGGCGTCCCCGCCGCCATCGCCTCGATGATCACTCGCCCGAACTGCTCCTTCCAGCTCGGGGTCGTCCGTGAGGGGACAACGCACGCATCCATGCAGCCCAGGTGCTCCGCCGCCGGACGACCGTGGGGCACGATGCCCGGGAAGACCGCTCGTCCGGCAGGCAAGCTCGCGGCCCGCGCCCTCAGCGCCTCCTCCTGGCCCCCGGCGCCCACCGTCAGCAGGTACGGATCGGCCCCGCGGCGGTGCAACTCCAGGCAGGCCTCGATCACGTCCAGCGGCCCCTTCGACTCCGTGAACCGCCCCATGAACCCCACCACGAACGCCTCGGGGGGAATGCCGAGCCGCGCCCGCAACTCCTCGGTCGGCCACTCCCGCGATACCGACGGGTCCAGCCCGAACCCCACCACCTCCAGCCGCCCCCGATACCCCTTGGCCCGCAGTACCTCACCGCAGGCCTCGGCGCACGGCAGCGCGGCGACCGCGTACCCGTAGACCGCCCGCTCCGTCCAGCAGAACGGCGGCGGGTACCGCTTCAGGAGGTTCTGGTTCGTCCGGAAGATCAGCGGCACATCCAGCGCCCGCGCGATCCGCAGCAGCTGGTACGTCGACAGCCCGTAGGCCTCCTCATCGACGAAGATCAGGTCGGGTCTCGTCGGGAAGTCGCCTGGCGTCAGGCCCCGGTAGTAGTGCAGCTGCATCTTCCCGTCGAAGCGTACCGGCCGCAGCACCGTCTCGGCCTGGAGCTCGGCATGTCGCGCAAAGGGCGTCGCGCCGCCGACGGAGGCCTCCCACTCGGCCGGCGCCAGCACCGTCAGCTCGACGCCTCGCCGCTCGATCTCGCAGCAGAGCACCTGATTCAGCGGAACCGCCAGGGCGTGCCCGGCAAACAGCACGCGCATGTCTATGCCCTCCCGCCCGCGGCGGTGTTGATCATCGCCAGGTAGTTCCGTACGGTGAGGTCGGTCAGGACCTCGGTGTGCGGCGACGCGGTCGGGCACAGGATGAACCCCGTCGGCCCGCCATCGCGGACTGCGGCCCGGGTCTTGGCCACGACCTCCTCCGTGGGCGCGGCGTACAGGTCGCCGATCTGCAGGTTCCCCTCCAGGCACAGCCGGTCGCCGACCCGCCGCTTGGCGTCGGCCAGCTCCACATCGCCCATCGGCGGCGGCTCGATGGGGTGCAGGCAGTCGCAGCCGATCGCCACGAAGCCCTCGAGCACCTTGTCCATCGGCCCGTGGCAGTGGATGTGCACCAGCCCGCCCGCCTCATGGATCATGCCATGGATCGGCGCTTCCGGCTCAATGCAGAACTCCCCGAAGTCGCGCGGCGACATCAGCGGCGGGATCGCGAACTCGTGCCCCAGCGTCCGGAACACGGGCCCCACGCCCTGGTCCAGCAGGTACCGGATGAGGTCCCCGAGCCGCTCGGCCCAGGTGTGGATGAACGAGCGGACAGCGTTGCGTTCCGTGAGGGACCAGATGGCCAGCAGCTCGGAGCCCACCAGGTCGTGGAGGTGGGTGATCGGGTTCGCGAAGTCGCACGTCACCAGCCCGCGCTCGCCGATTTGGTCCTGTAGCTCGGAGAACCCGCGCACGTCGGGCCGCAGCGGCTCGCAGGGCACCGCGAGGACCTTGTCCAGATCATCGAGGTCCTTCACGAAGTGTTCGGTCTGCATCCCCGGAAGCCCGCGGTTGCTGGCCAGGTGCCGCGCCGTCAGCGGCCCCCGCGGCGTGTGCATCGCGGTGACCTGCTCGTTCCAGTCCTCCCCGGGCTGGGTCTCGCTCTCGAGCCGCACCTCATCCGAGCTGGTCAGCAGCACCCCGCCGCCCGCGCCCCACCCGATGAACGGGTCGCCATGCTCCCGCACCGCCTCGATCACCGGCGCGTAGCTCGGGTGCCGCGTCTGGACCCACCGCTCATCCCAGAAGTTCACGCCCCGCACGTGCAGTGGGACGCGGTCCACGTCTTGTCGTCGCATCGCCGCCAGCAGTCGCTGTCGCGAAGTCATGGGCCTCACCCTCGGTGCCCATGTTGGACGGGAAGTGAGGAGACGCCTTCCTGGTCCGTGAAGACGGCGAGCCGGGTCGTCCCTGGGAGCGCGGGGCGTCTCGCCGGCTGGCCTGGTCTGTGGTGGTTCCGAGGTGACGGCCGTTGCCGCTGGGGGGTCCTCAGGGGCAGTTGAGCCGAACCACCGCTAACGCT
>VGFB01001037.1 GCA_016869015.1 Armatimonadota bacterium | reverse complement strand
GATCACTACGTGCACGTGCGCAGCGACCACATCGCCCGCGCGGTGGAGAACGGCGTCTTCTTCGTGCGGGGGAACAACGTCGAGCGCGGCCGGCAGGAGAGCCTGGAGTACGACGGCGTGGGCTACGGGGACAGCTACATCCTCGACCCCAACGGCCAGATCATCGCCGCCGCGAACCTCTACGCCGAGACGCTCATCTGGGCCGACATCGACCTCGAGCGTCGCTACTATGGCGGCCACAACAAGTCGGCGCGCTCCGCGGAGGCCTTCTGGAGCCAACTCCGCGATCTGACGGCGAACGACTGACGGAACGAAGGCGGGAAGAACGGAAGAACGGCGAAGAAGGCATGTCGCGAGAACCGTCGTGTTGATCGCCCCGCACCCGCGGGGCGATCAACACGACGGTTCTCGCGACCCTTCCCGTGGACGTCTTCCGCCGTTCTTTCCCTCTTCCATTCCTCCCCCTTTCGTTCCGTCCCCTCGCCGTCAGCCGTTCCCCCGTTCCTTCTCCATCTCGTCCACCGTCTTGGTGTGCAGGCGGGCCGCGCCCTCGTAGCCCTCCCGCGTCGGGATCCGCTCCCCGCTCTTCAGGCGCTTCTTCGCGGCCTTGACGGCCCTCTTGTACTGCGGCAGCCACTCGGCTTGCGCGACGAGCATCTCATCGACCATCTGCCAGATCTCCGGCGGGTTACAGACGGCGCCTGTCAGCGGGTCCATCATCATCGCTTGGCGCAGCAGCGTGTCGTCTCCGGTCACGGCGGCCCGCACGCTCAGCCGCTGCACGTTGATGCTGGCGTTGCACACCGCCGCGCAGCCCGCCGGCAGGTCGCCGACGATGGGGATGCTGACGCCGTTCCCGTCGACGTAGACCGGGACCTCAACCACCGCGTCCTCCGGCAGGTTGGTGATGCAGCCGTTGTTCCTCACGTTGAAGTGCCCGCGGTAGCAGCGGCCCGTCTCCAGCGACTCGATGATGTACGAGCCGTGTTCCTTGCCGCGATTCCCCGGCCCGAGCGCCCACGGGTCGGCCTTCATCCAGTTCGGGAAGTCGTGCTCGAACCAGTTCCGGCCCTCGGTGCATATCCGCAGGTACCCGCCCGTCTCGCCGTTGATCCATGAGCTGAGATCGATCCACTGCGGGATCTCATCGAGGCGTTTGCGGTACCAGGGCACGTACTCGCTCAGGTGCCCGTTCGATTCGGTGCTGTAGTAGCCGAATCGCCGCAGCATGTCGATCCGCACCTTCTCCGTCTGGCGGTAGGTTGGGTGCTTCTCGAAGGCCTTCAGGAGCTTCCCCGTCAGGTCCTTCCCCTTGTGCCGCACCCCCACGAACCACGTCTGGTGGTTGATGCCCGCCGCGATGACGTCTACTTCCTCCACCGGCAGCCCCAGCACGTGGGCGATCTGGTGGTGCGCCCCCTCGACCCCGTGGCACAGGCCGATGGTGTGCGCACCGTGCCCGTGGTCCAGGCAGGCCCAGGTGTTCATCGCCATAGGGTTGCTGTGGTTGATGAAGACACAGTCGGGCGCGGCGACCTCGCGGATGTCCCGGCAGAAGTCCAGCAGCACGGGGATGGTCCGCTGGGCATACATGATCCCGCCGGGGGCGAGGGTATCGCCCACGCACTGGTCCACCCCGTACTTCAGCGGGATATCGATGTCGGTCTGAAAGCCCTCGAGCCCCCCGACCCTGACGAACGAGAAGACGTAGTCGGCGTCCTTGAAGGCCTCTCGTCGGTCGGTCGTCGCGGTCACCTTGGCTGGCAGCCCCGAGGCCTTGATGTCGCGCTTCACGAGCTTGTAGACCATCTCGAGGTTCCGCTCGTTGATGTCGGTGAACGCGAAGCGCGTGTCCTGCAGTTCGGGCACCGCGAGAACGTCTCTCACTTGTCCCCGCGTGAACCCGATGCTCCCGGCTCCGACGACGGCAATCCTGATCGCCATGCTGTCTCTCCCTGCTGCCCTGTCTTGGTTCCATCGTGAAACCCGCCTCGCTTCTTCTCTCCGCCTCTCCTCACCTCCGCCGTGCCCTTGCCGTCGCCTTGCCGTTGACGTCCTCTGGGACCGCCGCCGTCTCGGCGGCTGCTGTGGCAGGGGCCGTGCCGTGCGCCGTCGTGCCCGAGGCTCTCCCGGGCCGTGCCGTTCGCCGTGCCGTCCTCTTCCGTGTGTTCCGTGTGTTCCGTGGTTTCCTCGCCGTCGCCGTGCCGTTCCTCTTCCGTGTGTTCCGTGGTTTCCTCGCCGTCCGCCGTCGCCGTTCCCTGGGACCGCAGGGCGTCTCGCCTGCTGGCCAGGCTGGTGGTGGCACCGGTGTGGCGGCCGTTGCCGTCCGCCGTCGCCGTCCGCCGTCGCCGTCACGGTCCCCGGTGCCCGCCGTCGTCGCTCTCCCCTCTCCTTTCAGGCTAGCCATTGCCCACATGTCCGCGGGCCTGGACGGCGGAGCGTGGCGCCCGACTACCCGTGAGTGCCCAAGTGATGTCGTTCAGTCCCCGAAGGGGACGACTGGTGGATAGCCAGGGGCGA
>VGFB01001036.1 GCA_016869015.1 Armatimonadota bacterium | reverse complement strand
CGAGTCCGACCGCGATGCCCACGTTCACCTCCGGGAGGTGGCGGAGCGTGTCTCCCTCGAGGCGACAGTTGAGCTGTGGGAACCGGGCCAGCGTGTCGGCAACGGCCTTCACGAGCAGATCGTTGATCGTGACCTTCGACGCCGCGGCCTCGCGGGCGGCGAAGGCATGGGTCATGTCCGCGTCGATCGCGACGTAGAAGTGGGGCGCCTCGCGCACGCTCTGCTGCAGCCGCGCGGCGATGGCTCGACGCATGGGGCTCAGGGGCACGCAGGCCCCGCTCGCGGCCGCGTCTGCGGAGGCCGCCGCGACATCGCGCTTCACGACGCACCCGTCCGGGCCCGTGCCGGCGAGCATCGCCAGATCGACGCCGCGCTCGCGAGCGAGGGACCGGGCCGCCGGACTGGCGAGTCCCCCGGGCGGAGAAGCGTCGGCCCGCTCGGGGGAGGGTGCGGGTGAGGGAGCTTCGGGAGGGGCGACCTCCACAGGCTCGTCCGGGATGGCTTCCCCCGGCTCGCCGATCCACAACAGCGTCTGCCCCGTCGTGATCGTGTCCCCGGCCTCGGCCATCAGCCTCAGCACGTGCCCGGCCACGTACGACTCCAGCTCCGCGACCGCCTTGTCCGTCTCGATGTCGCACAGGAAGTCGCCCACCTCAACCTCATCCCCCACCGACACATGCCACTTGGCGAGGAGCAGCTCATCGGTCGTCTGCCCGGCGTCCGGGACCACGATCCGGGTCGCCATTCACTCCGCCTTCCCCGAGGAGCCGTAGAGCTGCATCAGGTCACCCACGACATGCTCCACCACGATCTGTCCGGCCACCAGGAAGTCCTGGATCAGACGAGAGCCCACGGCAGTCTGGTAGCTGAACGGCGCGTTGTAGTCGGTGACCATCTTGTGGGTGGCTTCCCAGAACCAGCGCTTCATCACCGTGCCGACGTGGAAGAGGGTGATCCCCTCGCCGATCAACCGCGTCACCGTGTCGGCATCCAGGCCGCTGCCGCCGTGGATGACCAGCGGCACCTCGACCGCCGCGCGGATGGCCTTCAGTCGGTCCCAGTCAACCTCGGCCGAGCCCTCGGTCTGGAGATGCACGTTGCCCACCGAGACGGCGAGGCAGTCGACACCCGTTGCGGCGACGAACTCGCGCGCCTGGTCCGGATCGGTTGGCTCGCCGGGCTCGTCCTGGCCGAAGTTGGGCAGACGCCCGAGCTCCGCCTGTACCTCGACCCCCAACGGATGCGCCACCTCAGCCACCTGGCGGGTGATCTTGAGATTGTGCTCGAAGGGGAAGTGGCACGTGTTGACCATGACGACGTTGAAGCCGGCGTGCGCGCCGCGCTCGGCCTGGGTCCAGCCGAAGACCTCGTTGAGAATCAGGGCCGCCGGCACGTTCGCACGCTCGGCCATGACGCGCCCGTAAGCGCCCATCGGCTCGATGCCGAAGCGCTCGAGCCACGGCGGGTCCATCATCATCCCACCGAAGCCCAGCACCACCGGCGAGCGTTCGGCCTCCGCGGCCTGGACGACGGCTTCGAGGCTATACATGTCCCAGGCCTCGAAGTAGCCGACGGCGTAGCCGCCGGCCGCCGCATCGGCGAGCAGCTTGGAGAGGGGCACTAACGCCATCGCAGGACCTCCCGCACCGCCCGCGCGATGTCGTCCTCGTCGGGCACGTAGTAGCGCTCCATCACGGGAGCGAAGGGCACCGGCGTATCGGGCGCGGTGACGCGCTTGATCGGCGCATCGAGGGAGCCGAACGCCCGCTCCTGGATCTCAGCCGCGACCTCCCCGGCCCACCCACCCGTGCGCGGACACTCATCGACGATGATGAGATGTTCCGTCTTGCGCACGGACTCGACGACCAGCGCAGCGTCGAAGGGCACGAGGGTGCGCGGGTCGATCACCTCGCAGGAGATGCCCTCCCGGGCGAGGGCCTCGGCGGCGGCGAGCGCCTTGTAGACCATCAGGAGCTTCGCGACGATGGTCACGTCGGCCCCTTCCCGCCGGATGACGCCCTGCCCGAAGGGGATCGTGTAGTCGTCGACGGGCACCTCCCCGACGGGAGAGAGCGCGCCTTTCTCCGCCCGCATCCCCTTGCTGCCGTACAGCAGCTTGTGCTCGAAGAAGAGCACGGGATCGTCGTCACGGATGGCGGTCTTGAGCAGGCCCTTCGCATCGTAGGCGGTGCAGGGGCAGGCGACCTTGAGCCCGGGAACGTGGAGGAAGAAGGACTCCGGGCTCTGGCTGTGCTGCGCGGCGCGGGTGGTCGCGCCGCCGGGGGCGCGCATGACCAGCGGGACGGCCAGCTTGCCGCCGGACATGTACCGGAGCTTGGCGGCCTGGTTGACGAGCTGGTCCATGGCGCAGAAGAGGAAGTCGGCGTACTGGACGTCGGCGATGGGGCGCATTCCGACCAGCGCGGCCCCGATGGCGGCGCCGGCGAGGCCCGCTTCGGAGATGGGCGTGTCGAGGATGCGCTCGTGGCCGAACTCCTCGGCCAGCCCGAGCGTCACCGTG
>VGFB01001035.1 GCA_016869015.1 Armatimonadota bacterium | reverse complement strand
ACGGCCTCGGGTGTGCGTTCGCTCAGCAAGGCCCTGACGAGCCGTGCGGAGTACGGAACTCGCCCGAGGACGCCGCCAGACCTGGAACACACTGTGACCGCTCGCTCTCTACGCCCGAAAGGCGGCCATGCGCCGGGGAGGGGCGCTCGTCGTTTGAGCGCGCCTCCCCGGCGCAGGTTCGGGGTCTGGGGCCCGTGGCCCCAGCGGGGCTTGGGGCAGAGCCCCAAGAGCTCATGAGTAACTCGGGTTAGCAGAGAATGGAGTGGGCATCGCACTTCGGTAGATCGCCACAGTCGGCTGAGCGTCCCCGGCAGGCGGCCCGACTCGGGGCGGAGGCGGACAGGTCATCGGGTCGCTTCCATCGCCGCCAACTGCCCCCCCGAAGGGACAACGCCATGAACTCCGTGGAACGTACACAGGCCGTGCTGCAAGGCCGACGCCCGGACCGCGTACCCGCCATGCCGATCCTCATGACCTGGCTGGCGCGGCAGATCGGTCGCTCCTACCGCGACTACTGCTTCGATCACCGCGTGCTGGTGGAGGGGCAGCAGTACCTGGTCGAGACCTTCGGGATCGACTGCGTGTCGGTGATCTCCGACGCCTGGCGCGAGGCAGCGGATTGCGGGGCTGAACTCGTGGTCTTCGAGGATGGGCCGCCCGCAGGCAAGACGCCGCGGCTGGCCGACAAGACCTCCCTCGGCTCGCTTCTCCGTCCGGACCCCCTCGGCGGCGGGCGCATGACGGATCGCGTGGAGGCGGTTCGCCTCCTCCACGCGCAATACGCGGGGCAAGTGCCGGTCATGGGTTGGGTCGAGGGGCCGATCGCCGAGGCATGCAACCTGCGCGGCATGAACCAGTTCATGCTGGACCTTGTGGACGACCCGCCGTTCGTGGAGGAGCTGCTGGACTTCGCGACGGAGCTCGCCATCGACTTCGCGCAGGCCCAGATGGACGCGGGCGCCGACATCCTCGGCATGGGCGATGCGGCGGCATCGCTGTGCGGGCCGAGGTTCTACACGCAGCTTGTCCTCCCGCGTGAGCAGCGCATCATCGCCGCCGTCCACGCCACCGGGCGGCTGTCGCGCCTGCACGTCTGCGGAGACACCAACGGCATCCTCGCCCCGATGGGTACGACGGGGGCGGACATCATCGACCTCGACCACATGGTGCGCCTCGAAGCGGCGCGGCAGGAGCTGGGCGAGACGGCGGTCATTGCGGGCAACTTCGATCCCGTCAGCGTGCTGCTACAGGGCTCGCCCGAGCAGGTTCGGGCGGCCTGTCGTCGGTGTCACGAGGCCTTCGGACCTCGCTTCATCCTGAACGCGGGTTGCGAGGTGCCGACTCACACCCCGCCGGCGAACGTGGAGGCGATGTTCGAGTACGGCCGGAGCTGCGGAGTTGGGGAGCTGAGGGGTTGCGGAGACGGCGGACGGCAAGGCGATATCAGGGAGGGATGAACGGATGGCTCTGAGACTCGGGTTCGTGGGAGTCGGTGGGATCGCGCAGCGGCACCTCAACGGCGCGAAGGCGCGCGCGGATGTGGAGATCGTCGGGCACTGTGACGTGAACGAGGCCCGGGCCAGGGAAGTGGCGGTGCAGTTCGGCGGGGAGGCGTGCGCGTCGCCGGCGGAGCTGTATGACGGCACGAAGCCCGACGCGATTGTGATCTCGACGCCGCCCCATGCCCACGGGGAGATCGAGGAGGAAGCCTGCCGGCGGGGGATTCCCTTCTTCGTCGAGAAGCCCGTCGCGGTGAGCATGGCGCTCGCGGAGCGTGTCCTGCGCGCCGTCGAGGCGAGCGGTGTCATCACCCAGGTCGGCTACATGTACCGCCGCTCCGAGCCGATCCGGACGGTGCAGCGGCTCCTCAGCGAGCGCCCCGTGGCGATGGTGCAGGCGCACTTCTACATGCCCGGGCTGCCCCCGGCGCCCTGGTACCAGACGATGGCTCACAGCGGCGGACAGCTCGTCGAGCAGGCCACTCACATCCTGGACCTCGGCCGCTTCCTCGCGGGTGACGTGCGGAGCGTGCTCGGCCGGACGGCGCGCGTCCGCAACTGGACGCCGCCTCCCGGCGCCGAGCCCCAGACGGGAATGCGCTCCTACGCGGAGGGGTTCGATATCCCCGACACCACAGCACTGGTGCTGGAGTACGAGTCGGGCGCGCTTGGTACGCTGAGTTGCTCCATTGTGCCGCAGGGCCAGTGGGACGTGGGCTTCAAGGTGGTCGCCGAGGGCCTCCTCGTCACCATCGACGGCGCGAGCGCCCGCTGGTCGGGCGACGAGACCGGTGAGGCGACGGCGCCCGACGACTGGCCGCTGGCCGTGCTCCATGAGTTCCTGGACGGGGTGATCGCCGGCGAGCAGCCGAGCATCCCCTACGTTGAGGGCGTGAAGAGCCTCGCGGTCTCTCTCGCCGGTTACGAGTCCGTCAAGCGAGGCGCCCCCGCCGTCCTCAGGGAGCTGCTGCCTGAGGGCGTGGGGTAGGCCGCCTCCGGGAGAGGTGCGGACGCGCAAACGGGG
>VGFB01001034.1 GCA_016869015.1 Armatimonadota bacterium | reverse complement strand
GTGGCGGCCATCGTGCCCTGGAACTTCCCCTTCCCGATGGCCTGCTGGAAGGTGGCCCCGGCGCTCGCGACCGGCAATGCCGTCATCCTGAAGCCGGCCAGTCTCACGCCGCTCACCGCCCTGGCCCTGGGGAGGCTCGCGATGGAGGCGGGGGTGCCGCCGGGGATTCTGCAGGTCGTGCCCGGCCGCGGCGCCGAGGTCGGCGACGCCCTCGTCGGCCACCCTCTGGTCCGCAAGGTCGCCTTCACCGGCGAGACGGCCACGGGCGCCCATCTCATGCAGATCGCCGCCCCGGACATCAAGCGCGTGTCGCTGGAGCTCGGCGGTAAGAGCCCTTATCTCGTCTTCGCGGATGCCGACGTCGAAGCCGCCGCCAGGTCCGGGCCGATGTCCGTGTTCGCGAACACCGGCCAGGACTGCTGCGCCCGCAGCCGAGTGCTGGTCGAAGCGAGCGTCTACGACCGGTTCCTGGAGGCCTATGTCGAGGCGGCGCGCGCGATCGTGGTCGGGGATCCGCTGGACGATCGGACCCAGATCGGACCGATGGTCTCCGCGGCGCAACGGGAGCGCGTCGAGGAGTACATCGCCTCGGCTCGGTCGGAGGGCGGGCGAGTCTTGTGTGGCGGCGACCGGCCTCAGGAACCCGGCTACTACCTCTCCCCCACCGTCATCGACGGTCTGCCCTCCTCGGCGCGGGCCTGTCGGGAGGAGATCTTCGGTCCCGTGGCCTGCGTCATGCCCTTCCACTCCGAGGCGGAGGCGGTCGCACTGGCCAACGACACGCCCTACGGCCTGTCGGGGTCGATCTGGACCCGCGACATCACTCGCGCGCTGCGCATGGCGCGGGCCGTGGAGAGCGGCGTGCTGAGCGTGAACACGAACAGCAGTGTCCACATCGAGGCGCCCTTCGGCGGCGTGAAGCGCAGCGGCTTCGGACGCGACCTGGGCCTCGAGGCGATGCGACTCTACACCGAGGTGAAGAACGTCTTCGTCTCTGTCCCGCGAGGGAACCCGACATGAGGCACGTCGACCTGCCCGACTGGCTCATGGACGAGAGCCGTATCGATACCGTGATCGTCGCCTTCCCGGATGCCTATGGCCGATTGCTGGGCAAGCGGCTGACCCGCGACTACTTCGCGCGCGCCGCGGTGCAGTCGGGGGTGGACTCGTGCAACTACCTGTTGACCGTCGATCTGGACATGGAGCCGAGGGAGGGCTTTCAGCTGGCAAGCTGGCAGCAGGGCTACGGCGATTTCCGCGGCGAGGTCGACGTCCGCACGCTGCGCCCGCTCCCGTGGCAGGCGGGAACGGCCCTGGCCCTGTGCGACTTGCGCCATGAGAGCGGCGGGCCCGTGGAGGAAGCGCCCCGTCGGGTGCTCGCCCGCCAGGTCCAGGAGCTCGCCGAGCGAGGCTACTCCGCGCGGTTCGGCTCGGAGCTGGAGTTCTTCCTGTTCGACGAGGACTCACGTGCGTTGGCCGCTCGTCGCTTCGCCGATGCCCGGCAAGCCTCCGACTACCTGATCGACTATCACATCCTGCAGCCCGGACGGGACGAGGGGGTGCTCCGCCGGCTGCGTAACGAGATGTCCGCCGCCGGGATCACCGTCGAGTGTAGTAAGGGCGAGTGGGGCATGGGGCAACACGAGGTGAACTTGGCCTACGCCGAGGCGGTCGAGATGGCCGACCGGCACGTCATCTACAAGCTCGGGGCGAAGGAGATCGCTCGCCAGGAGGGGCGCGCCGTCACCTTCATGGCCAAGTGGGCCGCCGACCAGGCCGGGAGCAGCTGCCACATCCACGCCAGCCTCTGGGACGCCGCCGGCGAGGGCAACCTCCTGTGGGACCCGCAGGCGGGGGCCCCGAGCGGGACCTTCCGCCACTTCCTCGGCGGGCTGCTGCGTTACGGTCGCGAGTTCACCTACCTCTTCGCGCCGACGGTGAATGCGTACAAGCGCTACCTGCCGGCTTCCTGGGCGCCCACGAAGCTCGTGTGGGCCCACGACAACCGCACCTGCGGCTTCCGGGTCGTCGGCCATGGGAATGCCTGCCGCGTCGAGAACCGCGTCCCCGGCGCGGATACCAACCCCTACCTCGCCTTCGCCGCCACCATCGCCGCCGGCCTGCGCGGCATCGACGAGGACCTCGACTGCGGCGACCCCTACCGCGGCGACGCCTACGGCGGCGATGACCTGCCGCGCGTTCCAGCAAGCCTCGAGGAGGCCATCGCGCTCCTGGATGCCAGTGAAGCGGCGCGCGAGGCCTTCGGCGACGAGGTCATCGACTTCTACGTCCACACCGGCCGCATCGAAGCCGAAGCCTTCCGCGCCGCCGTCACCGACTGGGAACGCCTCCGCTACTTCGAGCAGCTCTAACACCCGGGGTCGCGTCTTTGAACTTCTGGGCTATCCGCTTGACTCAGGTTAGGTCTTCGGTTAGGCTGGGCGGGTATGGAAGACTACCCGCGCACGGTCTTGGAGTTGGAGACACGCTTCGGTGAGGAGGAGGCGTGTCGGCAGTACCTGTA
>VGFB01001033.1 GCA_016869015.1 Armatimonadota bacterium | reverse complement strand
GGTACCGGGCGCCCTCGGGATGGGGCACCCTCAACACGACCCCCGAGAAGGTCTTGGGCCGGCTGCTGAAGAGCGTCCAGACCCGGCGGGTCGCCGCCGGGAAGAGGTTCGCCGTGAGGCCGGCCGCGGCGGTCGGCACTCGCGGCACGGGCGAATCGCTGCCGAAGCAGTCCGAGTACTCGTGCTTCACGACATACGCCCGGTTAAGCCGCTCCCGCAGTCGGGAGTGCTGGAGCCGGAAGGTGTCCTCATGGAAGGCCTCGCCGTTGACGAAGGCCGCGTCGACCTGCCCGGGTCGGTTACTGGCCTCGATGTACCCGGGCAGGCAGAACGTGCGGTACCGGGGCAGCGCGTAGCGGCCCACGTTCAGCGGTAGCTCCGCCGAGCCCGCCCCGTGCGTGTCTCGGCTGTTGTACTGCCGCGCGAACACCTCGTTCAGCTCCACAAAGTAGTACTGCAGGCAGCCGTCGGCGTACTGCGAGGCCACGTCGGTCAGCGGGTACTCGCTCCACAGGGCCACCTCGTCCGGCAGAGCCTCCCGCATCCGCGTGACTACCTCCAGGTCATCCTCCCGCGGCGTGACGCCGGTCGGGCTGCGCAAGTGCGAGAACCGGGGGAAGACGTCCATGTACACGATCCGACAGCCAGTGTCGCGCTGCATCTGCGCGATGTCCCGCACGAAGTAGTCGGTCCAGCGGGACTCGCCGATCTGCGGGTAGATGATCCCGTCGACCGGTCCTGCCCCCCGCACGGCGGCCGAGACGTCGCCCTCCAGCTCCCTGTACGCGGCCCGCTCGGTCAGCTCCCGGCTGAGGTCCTGATCGGGTAGCGCCGACGCGCGGAAGCGGTCGCTCAGGGTGTAGAGAGACAGCGGGCGGCCCCAGTGCGTCTGGATTCGCGCGATCCCCGCGCGGAAGAAGTCGAGGCCCCCAACCTGCTCGTAGGCCAGTGGCCCGCCATACACCCCATTCTCGTCGCGGTCCAGCCGGTCGTTGTGTGTCCAGTTGAAGAAGTGCACCAGGTCCGGGACGTGTCCGAGGCGCTGCTGCTCGAAGGCGAGGATCTCGTCCACCCAGAACCGCTGCCGGTCCGGGGAGATGATCGACGGCACCCGGGCGTCCCGCCAGCTCAGCTTCTCGCTGGGGCGGTAGCACTGAATCTCCCACGCCTCCAGGAAGTAGCTCTCATCCTGGCAATTCTGCGGCGCATACCAGCCGCGCACCCACTCCCGATAGAGCTCCAGCGCCGCATGCCAGTCTCCGCCGTGAGGGATGAGCGCGACGGGCGGGTAGGTGCGGGTCGCTCCGGGCTGCAGCTCGTCGCGCTCCGGCAGGAAGTAGACCCCTCCAGCCACGCCGTCGGCGTCTTTGCGCAGAACGAAGTCGGCCATGCGCTGCTCGCGGTTGTCGGTGCGCAACATGAACCCGATGCCCACGCGGGGGTTGTACACGTCCATGAACTGGAGGGGGAACTCCGGCCCGTAGGGCGCGCGCAGCGCGACCTCCTCGCCCGTGTCCACCGCCCGGTACTGAGGGAAGAAGAGGCGCGTGTCCGCCGGGTTGCCCAGCCTCAGCCCCGCCAGCGCCGGCAGGCACAGTTCCGCCGTCAGAGGCTTCGCGCCCCGGTTCGTCGCCTCCGCCGTGCAGGTCAGTTCGGGGCCCTCTCCCACCGCGAGGGTGACGGTGATCTCCAGCGGCAGCTCGGGCCGCGTGCTCGTGAGCCGGATCCGGGCGTCCGTCCCGGTCGTGGCGAGCACCTCGGCTCCGAAGCAGCGCCCCGTGTATGTGCGGTCACCCTCGCGCACGCGCAAGCCGCTGGAGGGCGACAGGGACACGTTGGCGGCGGGCGCCCAGCGGTTAGTCACGCGGTCCAGGACGAGGCCCCGTGACAGGTCGAAGCCGAACTCGGCCCACCGGTTGCTGAGCGTCAGCCGTCGGTTCTCCAGCGTGACCCGGGCGGGGCGAGGAGCCGGCTCGGGGCCAGTCGCCACGGGCTCAGACGGGGCCGGTTCGGCCAGCTCCGGGACCCGCGAACGATCCGAGGTGTTCAGCGTGAGGCCCGCCAGCGCGAAGCCGAGACCGTACTGGTGGCTCCGCAGGGCGATTCCCCTAAGCCTCCGCGTGGGGTCTACGGCCACCGCGTAGGCGCCCAGCTCGCGGGCGGGCAGGTAGCACCCTCGATCGGCGAGGGAGTACGGGAGCGCGACCTCGTCCCTCCCCCGGTCGTAGGCCAGCTCGACGGTGAGGCACTCGGCGTCATCCAGTCGGAGGGGGCAGGACGGCAGGCCGCCGCGCACCTGCGCCGGCGGCGCGCACAGGGCGAGCAGCAGGAACGCCTCTCGCGCCCGGGCGTCCACCGCCACGCTCAGGGAGTCATCCCGGGAGACGGGCCCGAGGTTGCGGCTGTCGATCGTCTGGCCCAGGAACTCCACCCGCGTGTTGGGCTCGGGGGTCTCTGGCATGAGCGCGAGGTTCGTCGGTCCTTCGGCCACCTCAAAGGGTACGCCCGACACCCACACCCGCCCGC
>VGFB01001032.1 GCA_016869015.1 Armatimonadota bacterium | reverse complement strand
TACGAACGGCTGAAGGACCTCCACCTGACGACCCACCTCGTCCTGGACGGCAAGCCCAACGTGACGATCATCGCGCCGGCCTCCGGCGCCCATGCGCAGGAGGCCCGGGCCCTCCAGGACGCGATCCGGGCCGTCACCGGGGCGGAAGTACCCATCGCCCCAGACGACTCCCCGGCGGCCGAGGTCCCGTTCGCCGGCAACCTGATCGTCCTGGGGAACCGCTCCACCAACGCCACGGCGAGCAAGCTCTACGACCTGTTCTACACCCTTACCGACCTGCGCTACCCCGGCCCGAACGGGTACGAGGTCCGCACGTTGCACAACCCCTTCGGCGACGGGCGCAACGCGGTGCTGATCGGCGGCAGCGACGCGCCGGGGGTCTCCGCCGGGGCACAGGCCTTCGCGGGGCTCGTGAAGGCGGCCGGGGGCGCTCCGGGGCGACTGACCATCGGGCGGCTGATGGAGATTCGACTCGGAGACGGCATCGTCGTCCCGCAGGACCTCAAGCAGTTCGAGGTGTGGGAGGCGTCGGCGGGGTATGGCTCGACCGGCTACTTCGGCTGGAACTCGATCAGCAAGCGCATGGCGATGTACTACATGACGGGCGAGGAGCTCCAGGCCCGCGAGGCGATCCGGCTCGCCTTCCCTGACGAGCAGGCGAAAGGCGAGATCTCCGAGATCGACGGCGAGCGCATTGAAGACAAGGACGATCCGCTGAAGGGCCCGTACCACTACAACGCCCACATGATGATCCTCTTCTGGGACCTGATCGAGGAGAGCTCCGTCTTCACCGACGCCGAGCGTCTGGCGGTCACCAACGGCTTCAGTCGACAGCTCAACCACCGCAAGGGCGAGGGCATCTACGGGCGCACACAGATCCCCCCGTTTGTCGGCACCCGCCACGGCCAGTACTCCTCCATCTCGCTGTACTGCCTCGCGCGGTACTTCCAGAAGGACTACCCGAACCCGATCTGGCAGCACGGCATCGACGCCTCGAAGCTGGAGTTCGCGCCCCTGCATGAACACGCGTGGGTCTCGGGCGAGAACGATAACCTCTTCTGGTACAACACGGCGACCGCCCCGATTCTGACCTTCCTCCTGCTGACCGGCGACCGCAAGCCGCTGGAGAACGGGGTCCTCGCGGAGCTGCTGCGCGGGCAGGAGGTCCTGACGACCGGCGCCCGAGGCCACTGGGACTTGCGCTCAGCGGCCATCGACTTCCTGAACAAGGCCGCGTATCTCACCGGCGATGGGCGCTGGGTCACCTACCGCGACCGCACGGGCGTCGACCTTGGCATCTTCCGGCTGGGACAGTCTTTCTGGCCGGATGAGGGGCTCCCGGCCTCGCAACCGACCGACCTGCTCGGCCGCTGGTGCATTCAGCAGATGCCCAAGCCGATGTGGCGCGGACGCGGCAACGGCTTTGCGCTCGATGAGTCGTTCCTGTTCGGCAGCTACCGCAGCACGGTGGATGACTCGGGCGACTACACGCTGATCGACGGCTTCAACGGTGCCTCGCGCAACCCCTATCACACCTTCGCGATCCTCGACCTGCGCCTGGCGGGCACGCCACTGCTGAGCGGCTACCGGAACCAGGTGCTCACGCGGGCGGACAACCTGGTGGAGCCCGTGGTCGCGATGGACGGCGCGCTGCGCGCCCGGGATGTGCTGGGGCGATCGGTCTACGCGATCGGCGAGGTCCCGAGCGCTGCGTACTGCAACTGGCGCCGTGCCCTGCTCGAGCGGACCGGGCGCTACGCGCTCATCGTGGATGACCTGGCCTTCCGAACGGACGCTGCGAACATGCTGGTGGAGACCCAGTGGGAGACCGCCGGAGGCGCGTGGGATGCCAAGCAGCAGGAGCTACGGATTCCGGTCGGCGCCCGCGGCCGCATCCCTGCGGGCTGGACGTTTGCCCGGGCGCTCGACAGCCCCTATCTGGGCGAGCCCGGCGGCCCCGAGGGCATCGTCCGCCTGGACTCCATCGGCATCGTGCTGCTCCGGGCGACCGAGCCGGGCGGCTGGCTGGAGATGACCTTCACGCTCCCGCAGGCCACCGAGGGCGAGGCCTTTGTCGAGCTGGTGAACTACACGGACCGGGGTGTGATCCGCCTGGTCCTGGATGGCGAGACGTTGGTGCCGGAGTACGACCACTACGCCGCGGGGGCCGCCAACGACCGTGTGTCGTTGGGCCGGCGAGCCCTGGCCGCCGGCGAGCACCGTCTGCGCGTCGAGGTCGTGCGGAAGCGCGAGGGCAACGACAAGTGCTACGTGGGGCTGGCGGGCTTGAGCGTGCGGCCCGACGGGGCGGGCGACGTGGAGACGCCCAGCGACTACACGCTCATGTCGGCCGATCCCGTGGTCGCCTCGCGCCAGGGGGCTGTGCTCACGATGGAGTGGACCGGCCCCGTGACGGCCGCGAGCCGGCGCACGCAGTTCTACGCCCTGACGCCGCGCGTCGGGAATCAGGAGGCCCCCCTCTGCGGTCGACTGGCCGACAACGCCGTCGGACTGAGCCTCCCCGAG
>VGFB01001031.1 GCA_016869015.1 Armatimonadota bacterium | reverse complement strand
CACCCGCGGGCTCCGCGGTCAACCGGTACCCGGGACATGGCCTCGTTCCGCGCCCCAGGTTCGGACCGTATCGGCGGCGCGCTCGCGCAGGTTCGCGGCTCTGCCGGAACGAAGACGCCGGCATGCCCCGCCCCGGAGGTCTGCTCATGCTCGCGCTCAGCCTGGCCCTGGCCGCGTCCCCCGAGGCTCAGACGGCGCCTCACGTTCTGACGCTCACGGAGCCGATCCTGGAGCCCGAGGACGGCCTGCTGCTCGGCAACGGCGACCTCTCTGTCAGCGCCTGGCAGACCGCCGATCGCCTCCTCTTTCGCCTCGGGAAGGGGGATGTCTGGGACCGGCGGCTCGACACGAGCGACGACCCTCGGCCGCCGCACATCGACGAGATCGCCCACGGCATCCGCGACGAAGGCTGGAAGTGCGGGCCGTACGGCGGCGATGAGCCCGTGGCGCTGCACGGCACCGATGACCCCGAGCGGATGCAGGAGCTCTGCCGCGGCGCGCCGCCCAGCTACACGCAGCGCCCCTATCCCTGCCCGAAGCCCGTTGGCGAGCTCGCCATTCAGTTGCCGCCCGACCTCGGCCGCCCGTCGCTCCGTCAGGAACTGGCCGTCGAGGAGGCGCGGTTGCGGATCGAGTGCGCGTGGCCTGCGGGTGTGAAGCTGACCGTGACAGCCTGCATCCCCCCCACGCCCAACGTCCTGATCGTGCGGTGGATCCTGGAGGGCTGGACGGACGCCACGCGCGTCGGCAACACGAAGCCGCCGGTGTGGTGGAGCCTCTACCGGTGGGCGGACCCGCCGATCGGCGAGTTCGCGCAGCGCTTCTTCGCCGAGTGCCGCCACGGCGCGTTCCTGGGGATGGACGCCGCGAAGTGCTCGCCGCTGCCCCGGCCCATCGCGCACACGCTGGATGGCGTCGTGTGTCTTCAGCAGGACTTCCATGCTGAGCCCACCTTCCCGCCTGGCTTCCGCTACCTGCTGGCGCCCTTCCTCTCGGAGGGCGGCTCAACGGGCTTCGACACCCGCCAGAGCCTGGAGGCCTGCCTCCACTCCCTGCCGCCCGCGGAGGCGAGAGAGGGCTGGCTGGTGGTCAGCGCTACGACCTCCAGCGACCCCGGCGGCCCCGAGGCCGAGATGCACCGGATCGCGCGGCTCCTCGCGGAGCGGGGCGCCGAGCAGCTGGCCGAGTGGGAAGCCGCGGCCGTCGCGGACGCGGCCCGGTTCTGGGCGCGCTCCGCGGTGAGCATCGAAGACCCGCTGATCGAGAGCCTCTGGTATGAGACGTACCACGCGCGCCGTTGCACCACGCGGTTCGGCAAGACGCCGCCGGGGCTGTTCCTGCCGAGCACCGTCCGCGACTACTCCCACTGGCACGGCGACTACCACACCAACTACAACTACCAGCAGCCCTTCTGGGGCGACTACACCGCGAACCAGCTCGAGTTGGGCGACGCGTACTTCACGGGGATGGACTACTTCGTGCAGATGGGCCGGCTCCTCGCCGAGCGCTACTACGGCACGCGCGGCCTCTTCGTGCAGCTCTCCGGCTACCCGATCCTCTCGGTGGATGACGCGCTCGGCGCGGTGCCGATGGGCCGCATGGCCTACATGACCGGCTGGGCGTCGAACCAGTACTGGTGGCGGTACCTCTACACGCGGGATGAAGCGTGGCTGCGGGAGACGGGCTATCCGGTGCTGCGGGATTGCGCGCTGTTCTACACGGACTTCATGCAGCTTGGGGCAGACGGGCTGTACCACGTGTTCCCGTCCAATCAGGGCGAGGACGGCTTCACCGGGGACCCGAAGGACTACACCGATCGAGGGCAGGTGATGCGCCACCTGCGGTACTGCCTGCGCTCGGCGCTCGCGGCGGCGGAGGTGCTGGGGACCGATGACGAGCTGCAAGCGCAGTGGCGTGAGCGGCTGGACAAGTGCGCGGGTGATGACGGCCAACCGCCGGTGAAGCTGGAGGGCCTGGAGAAGCACTTCGCCGAGGCCTGCGCGCCCGAGCTGGGCTGGGGGCGACCGTACCGCGGCCGACTGGCGGAGAGCGGCGGCGACCCCTGGCCGCCGCTGAGCGACGGACTCCTGACCTGGTACGCCGGCCAGTACCCGGTCGGCGCGATGGCGCAGCTGCGGGCGGGGGTCATCGAGCCGGATCGCGCTTTCCTGGGCCTGAAGCGCCTCGTCGAGCGCTGGCGGCATCCGAACGGGCTCATCTGGGCGATGAGCGTCGCGGATTACGGCCGCGCCGGCGCCTGGACCGAGACCCTCGGGGTCTGCGCGCCGCTTCAGGAGATGATGCTCCAGAGCTACGGGGGCGTGCTGCGCATCTTCCCCTGCTGGCCGCAGGCGGTGCCGGCGAGCTTCACGACCTTCCGCGCCGAGGGCGCGTTCCTGGTGAGCGCGTCGTGGGAGGACGGCCGAGTAACGGCGTGCCAGGTGCTGAGCGAGAGGGGCGGGGAGTGTCGGCTGTACTCGCCCTGGGATACGCCGCCCACCATACGGACGGCGGCGGGCGCCGAGGTGAAC
>VGFB01001030.1 GCA_016869015.1 Armatimonadota bacterium | reverse complement strand
GGGTGCGACTTGCAGCTCCGTTCTCACGGAGGGGAGGGGCTGGTCGCCCTGCATGAAACGCAGCTTGATCGTGGTCAGCCACTTGCCGGCGTCCATCCAGGGGCTGAGATCGACCCACGGTGACCACGTCCCGACCGGCAAGGGCTCCGGGCTGCCGAACCCGGTCCCGCCGAGGGTGCCGGGCTCGCCGTACCACGTCGGCGCGCGGTGCTGGTAGGTGCTCACCCGCACGTGGACGGGCTGCGTCGGCCCAAGCAGGCGCACTCGCAGGAAGACCTGGGGCGCGAAGTCACGGTAGTTGGGCTCGTAGGCCGGGTCGGGACTCAGGAGCACGCAGTCGACGCGCTGCCGGATGCCCGGTTGCCGGATATGGAGCGTCAGCTTCGCGGGCCCGGCGGCCAGCGGGGTCTCGAACTTCTCCCACACGGCCCGCCAGTCGTTGCCCTCGGGGGTCGCGCGGTACTCCGCGTCGAGGACGGTGGCACCGTTCTGCTCGATCCGCAGACCGAAGGTGCCGGGGTACGCGCCCACCTTCAGGTAGCGCACCCACGCGAGATACGTCCCGGCGGCGGGGACGACCACCTCTGCCGTCGCCTCGCCCTTCTCCCCGTCGTTGGCGAGGACGGCGTCTCCCGAGTTGGCCTCGTAGATGTCGTCGGCCCACCCTTGGCCCGGCCGCCACTCATCCCCGGTCGGGCCGAAGTCCTCCCCCTCGATGAAGACGCAGCTCCGACGCAAGGCCTCGTCGGCGCCGCTCACGCCGCCGAGTAACACCGCCACGACTGCCGGCAAGATGCGCACCATGAAGCTCCTCTGGAGATGGCCGCGAGGCGCGGACCCCGCCGGGGACTCGGGTCGCCGGCACGCCAGGCGCCCGCCGGCGGATGCCATGGCTCCGGTCTTCCTCCCCTCGGCCAGTCGGCCCTGCTGCACTTCCCGAAGGCTGCCGGCGCGGTTCGTGACTGCGCGTCGCCCGCCCCACGACGGCAAACGGCAACTGCAAGAACCACGGCTGACAGACCACTAGCCCGCCTCGGACAGCGCGACCCGACGGCCCGTCTGTTGCGCGAGGCGGCCGGCGTCGGCGATGGCCAAGGGCTCGAGCATCTCCTCGTCGGAGAACGGCGACCTTCCGGTGCGGACCATCCGCTTGAGGAGCCGCAGAATCTCCGCCGCCCCCCAGGGGAACTCGAAGTCCCCGATCTGCCCCGAGTGGATGGCGCCCTGCGCGCTGAAGGCGCTGACGTACAGCGAGCAGTGGTACGTCGGTCCGGATTCGCAGTTGAGCATCAGTCCGGCCGTCGGCCGGTCGAGTCGCCCCCCGTAGTCCAGGTGCAGGTAGGCCAGCTCCGAGGGGCCCATGCAGTCCACCGCCTGCACGCCGGGACCGAAGACGTGCTGTGCCAGGCTGATGGTGTGGATTGACCCGGCCAGCGTGCCGCCGGGCCCCTTGATCGACCCGAACCCGACCGGAGCGATCTCCTGCAGGCGGTCGCGAAAGCGAGCCGCCTGCGGCACCGTGCGCAGCATCGAGAGCGACAACAACGGCGTGCGCTGCCGCCTGGCCAGCGCGACGATGGCCCGCGCTGCCTTGAGGTTGTCGGCCAGCGGTTTGTCCACGAAGGTCGGAACGCGCTTGCGCAGGCCCGGGGTCGCCAGCTCCAGGTGCCCGGAACCATCGCCGTTGCAGTCGGGGATGAAGACGAGGTCAACGTCGTCGGAGCACTCCACGAAGGTCTCGCACACCTGCGGCTTCCCGCCGAAGATCGTCGAGGCCGTCTCCGCCGCGTGAGGGTCGGGGTCCCAGACCTTGGCGAGGGTGAAGCCCGACACGAAGGGTGAGGTCAGCCGCGTCGCGTCGTTGTAGTTCAGGTAGTGGTAGAAGAACGCGGCCTGCCCGCGGCCCAGGGAGCGCAGAACGGACGGATCGTGGCGCTCCATCTGCACGCCGTAGTACAGGGCGTGAAGGTCGCAGCCGACCATCCCGACGCGGATCTTGCGCAGGCTCATCCCAGCTTCTCCTTGCCGCTCAGCACGTCGGCCACGCGCACCGGGCGGCCCGCGCGTTGGGCGATCTGCCCGGCCTCGACGACGGCGATGTGCAGCAGCATGTCGGGGTAGGGGCGGGGCGGCACGCCGGTGAGGACCATGCGCCTGAAGTTCTGCAGGATCCGCTGGCCGCCGTAGATGAACTCGAAGTCGCCGATGGGGTTGGAGGTCACCGCCCCCCCGGCGCTGTAGCCGGCCGCGTAGAAGTTGCAGCGTTCGGGGAAGTGCTCGACGGCGGTGTTCAGGACCATCACTTCCTTGCCGGAATGCAGGCGCAGGTGCAGGTACTCCAGCGGCAGCGTGCCCATCGCCTCCACCAGGTCGACGTCGCTGCCGAAGAGGTTCAGCGCCAGCGCGATGCCGTGGATGATGTAGGCCAGACGGTCCTCGATCCCCCCGAAGTCGCGCCGGCCCAGGTTCTCCTGGGAGAACGCGCCGCCCACGCCCTTCACCACGCCGACGGTCGCATCGCCGATCTCGGCG
>VGFB01001029.1 GCA_016869015.1 Armatimonadota bacterium | reverse complement strand
CTTCGATGGACTGCCGGCCCACGAAGTGCTGCGCGCGTTCGTGGAGGCGGTGAAGGGGCGGGTGAACCTCTATGGCGCGGCGGCGCGGCCGCTTCGCCCCTACGTTGGGCAGGCCCCGGAGGGCGAGGCCGAGGGCCTGTTGACTGCCGCGCGCGAACTGCAAACCGTCGTAAGCGCGTTGGACCCGGACGCCGCGTGCGTCTCGCCGATCTTCGACGACACCGCCAACGCGGAGGGTACGCCCGAGAACCGGCTTCTTGAGGCATGCCTGTCCCGGGGCCTGAAGCGCTATATTGCCGCGCTGGTCGCCACCGCCGCGCCGCTGCCGAGTGGCGGCGTCCTGGGCGAGCTGCGCAGCGGGGCCAACGCGCGCGAGGCTGGGGCCTTCTGGACCCAACTCGACGCTCAGGCCTCCCTCGACGGGCTCGAGACCCTGATGGACAAGCACGATTCCGCGCTCCCGATCCTCACCTCCTCCATCGGAGGCCCGGCCGGGGCGGACGAACGCCTCGACGCCCTGAAGGCGGCCCGCGCGATGGTCATCGCGAGCTACGCCGGAGCGACCGGCGCGACGTTCGCGGAGTCCCCGGCTGGGGGGCGCATCAGTCTCACGCGGGCCGATGGATCGCTCTCGCCCACCGGATGGGCCGTGCAGGAGTTGGGTCGCGAACTGGCCGGAGCCGTGCCCATGTTCCGGACGTGGAGAGAGGCGGATGCCCCAGGCGGTCCCGGCTCCGCCACCGTCGCGCTTCCGTTCCTCCGGGGCGATGAAGCCTTGCTGGTGCTGTGGAACAACACCTCCGTTGCGCAGCCGCTCACGCTGACCCTGAGGCAGGTCCCTTACAGCGAGCACGTCCTGAGCCTCACGCGGGACGATCCCTTCGTCCGCCGGACGTACGCGGGGCTGTTCGAGTTCTCCAAGCGTGCCATGCAGGCCAGGCGCCAAGACGTCTACCTCACCGTGGCGCCCCTGGAGATCAAGGTGCTGCGCTACCGGATGCAGCTGGCGTTGCCGACGTGGATCGACTCGTTGGTCTACACGCCCCGAGTGAAGACGGCGCCGCCCACCGCGGAGCGCGACGACCGGCCGTGGTGGCAGCAGTTGCAGGACTGGGCGGAGGGGGTGCGGTGAGTCGCCCGGACGACGCGATTGCGCAGCAGAAGCGCGCCCTGCGCCGGGAGACGATCGCTCGGCGAGACGCCCTCGATGCGCGGACGCGCGAGGCCCACAGCCGGGCGATCTGCCGGCGGGTGGCGGAGAGCCCCGAGTTCCAGGGCGCCCGGACGGTGCTGCTCTTCGCGAGCTTCGGCAGCGAGGTGGACACCACGGGTCTGCTTGAGGCAGCCCGCGCCGCGGGCCAGCAGTTGGTGCTGCCGAGGGTGAACCCGACCACCCGCGCGCTGGAGCTGAGACGGGTCCACGATCTGGCGGGGGACCTGGCGCCGGGCGGCTGGGGCATCCCCGAGCCGAGGCCGGACCGTTGCCCGGAGGTCCCCGCGGGCGAGATCGACTTCGTGCTCGTACCCGGGGTCGCGTTCGACCGGCAACTGCGGCGACTGGGCTACGGCGGCGGCTACTACGACTGCATCCTGACAGGCCTCCCGGACCGCTCCGCCGCGATCGCCGTGTGCTTCGCGGTGCAGATCGTGCCCGAAGTTCCGGCGGACGCCCACGACGTGCGGGTGCCTGTGCTGATCACTGAGAGCGAGCGCATCGACCGGCCATGAGAGACCGGATCACCCTGCGCAATCTCCACTTCTACGGCCACCACGGGGTGGACGCCGCCGAGCGCAACCTCGGGGGGCGCTTCTCCCTCGACGTGGAGCTGGTCCGCGACCTGACCCGCGCGGGCGAGACCGACGACCTCAACGAGACGGTCGACTACAAGGCTGTCTACGACCTCGTCGCCGGCATCCAGCGGCAGGGCTTCTGCCTGCTGGAGGCGCTGGCGCTGAACATCGCGCGGGGGATCCTTGAGGCCTTCGACGTCGAGGAGGTCACCGTGCGCGCGCGCAAGCAGAGCGTCCCCCTCGGTGGACTGATCGACTGCGCCGAGGTCGAGGTGACGCGCCGAAAGGACGGTTGCCCCAATGTCCCTTGACCTCTACGACTGCGTCTCGCCCCTCGATTTCCGCTACTACGCCAACAACGAGAAGCTCGTCGCGCTCCTCGGCCCGTATGTCAGCGAGCGTGGGCGGCTCGTCTCCGAGCTGGCGGTCGAAGCGGCGCTCGTGCGCGTCTGCGCGCGGCGAGGGATCTGCTCGCCGGAGATCGCGGCCGAGGTCGATGCCGCTGTGGGGCGCGTCCGCTTCGAGGACGTGGCCCAGGAGGACGCGCGCATCCACCACTCGACCCGCGCGCTGGTGAACTGCCTGCGGGCCGAACTCAGCGATGCCGCCAAGCCCTTCATCCATCTGATGCTCACGAGCTTCGATGTGAAGGACACCGCCGCTGCCTGGCGCTTCCGCGAAGCGACCGAGAAGGCGATCGTGCCGACTCTGCTGGACCTCGAGAACACGCTCATTGCGCTGG
>VGFB01001028.1 GCA_016869015.1 Armatimonadota bacterium | reverse complement strand
ACCGGCCGAAGTTCGGCATCGCCGGCAACTGGCTGGCCACGGGGATCGGCATGGAGGAGGGCTGGAGCGCCGACATGTGGGCGAAGGTCTTCGGCCGCATGGTGGCCTTCGAGTACGCCGAGCTGCTGCAGTATCCCAACGGCGTCCGCCCGGCCGGCGATCCGCCAAGCTCCTGGATGGGTACCGCCCAGATCCTCACCGGCGGCAGCGTTCAGGTCGACGCCTTGATCAGCCACACGGAGACCGACTACAACGTCTTCTACTCGACGATCAACCCCTACTTCGAGCTGCTGCAGTACAGCCTCCCCGCGGGAGCCGTGCCGTGGGAGCGCTGGCTGCGCTGCCCGCTCATCGCACCGGGCGCCCAGCTGATCGGCGTTCTGGTCCACTTCAACCTCGCCGACATGGCGTGGGAGCTTCGCTATGCCAACGTGGACACGCTGGCCGGCGCCGGACCGGGCCTGCCGAACCCGATCGGCACCTTCGACAACGTGATCGGCGTGAAGGCCACGAAGAAGATCATCGACGGCCTCAACGTCACGTTCACCTATGCGCGCGAGACCTCGGCCGTCGCGGGGCTCGACGACATCGACTTCCTACAGGCCTCAACGGTCGTGGAGTTCTAACCCGAGGCTTGCACGGGCGCGCCGCCCGTGCCATGCGAGACGACACGGCCCCGGCGCAGAGCCGGGGCCGTGTCGCTTCCGGCGCTTGCGCTACCACACTCGGGAGTCCGGCACGTCAAGCCACGCCGAGCCCCGTTCGATCG
The DNA here is from genome assembly GCA_016869015.1 of Armatimonadota bacterium. GTDB lineage: Bacteria > Armatimonadota > Zipacnadia > Zipacnadales > VGFC01 > VGFC01. The sequence continues at coordinate 1,764 of VGFB01001028.1, read as the reverse complement.
ACTGTTGACTGACCAGCCCCGGCACGGTCATGTCCATCGCCGCGTGGATGTCGATCGGCGGCGGCCGGTCACCGAGGATGGCCGCGAGGAAGTCGGCGACCACGAAGTAGTCGCCGCCCCAATGGCCGCTCCTCAGCGCCTCCTCGGGCGGGCGAAGCCACTGTTCGGGCAGGAACTCCTCCTCCAGCTCGCCCAGATCGTGCCACTGGTTCGGGTCGTCATGTCGGCCCTTCAGCCAGACCTTATGCCCGTCGCCGAAGCCGCGGGGCGATTCGTAGCAGCCCTCGGTGCCCTGCAGCGAGTAGTACGTCATGTTGTGCGGTCGGTTCGAGAGCATGTCGAGCCGGATGTTGACTAGCCCTCCCCCCGACATTCGGCACGCCATATGGATGCTGTCTTCCTGCTCGTACTCATCGCCGCGCGGGTCGCGGTAGTGATGGCCTGAGCCGAAACAGCCGACGCTCACGACGCGCTCGCCGAACCACTGCAGAACGGGCCCGAGGCTGTGCGTGGGGTAGGTGCAGCCGTTGATCCCCGTCTGCCACTTGCGGCGCCACCGGGTGATCTCGTTGAGACCCTTCAGCTCGTGGATGTACTCGCCCTCGCCAAAGTACGTCGTGCCAAACAACCCGGCCCGCGCGACCTCGCGAACAAGGACATTCGTGCGGATGTAGCAGTAGTTCTCGGCCATCATGTACTGCGCCGAGCTGCGTTGCGCCGCCGCCACGAGGGCCCGACACTCCTCCAGCGACACGGCGGCGGGCACCTCCGAGAGGACGTGGACTCCGCGCTCCAGCGCCGCGATGGCCTGAGGTGCGTGCAACGGCATCGGCGTCCCGACCACGACGATGTCGATCTCTCCACAATCAAGCATCGCGTCGTAGTCGGTGAAGACACAAGCGACCCGGTTCTCGGCCGCCGCCTGTCGCGCGCCCTCTTCGTTGAGGTCGCAGACCGCGTGCACGCGCGCCTGCGGATGGGCGTTGAAGGCCGCGAAGAAGCTCCGGCCGCGTCCGGCGGCCCCGACGATCCCGATCCTCAGAGGCTCACCCATCCAGCAACGCCTCCAGCACCGCATTCGCGATGACCATGTGCCCGTTGCGGTAGGGGTGCACGGGCTCCGGACAGAAGTGACTCGGCTCCCGATGCCGCAGCTGCGTCGCGAAAGCCTCGTGAGTGTGCACCAGCCGCGCGCCGTACTTGCTCGCCATGTCGTGCACGACCGCGATGTACTCGGGGATCAGCTTCAACACGCGCTGCTGGAAGGCATCGGGCGTGTCGGGGAGCGCGACGTAGAACGGATCGATCAGCACAAGCCTGGGCGCGCAAGCGTCAATGGCCTCCCGCAGGATCGCGTCATAGGTCTCGCGGAAGGTCGCCACGTCGACGCCGTTGTCCGGGTCGCTCAGGTGTGAGTGCAGGTCGTTGATCCCGATCTTCACCGAGAGCCAGTCCGGCCGGTAGGCCATCACGTCAGTCGCCCAGCGCGCCTGCAGGTCCGTCACCCGGTTCCCGCCGATGCCCTCGTTGATCCACCGAATGCCCCGCTCGGGCCAGCGCGCGGTCACCGCATCGATCAGCAGGCCTACATACCCGCTGCCGAACGGCGCCGCTTCGGCCCGCCGACCGCAATCGGTGATGCTGTCGCCAATCAGCACGAACGTCTGGCCGGACAGAACCTGGAAGTCACCCATGTCAGACCTCGAAGTGTGAGTGTGAGGGATGGCTGCGGTGCGGACGCGTACGCGCAGCCAGGGCCCGGCG
>VGFB01001027.1 GCA_016869015.1 Armatimonadota bacterium | reverse complement strand
CGGGATCGGTGATGGTGGGGTCGAAGATCAGCTCGGTCTTCGAGATGAAGTTGACCGACAGGTCGTCCGCAGGGGCTCCCAGCATCGCGAGATCGATGGTCACGTCGAGCTGGGAGCTGCCGAGGGGAGCCACCGACTCGTAGGGCGGGCCGAGCAGCGTGGCGGCCGGCGAGGTCTCCGAGCGGAGCGTGGCCACGGCGCCCTGGGTCAGGCCCTCGGTTCGCAGCGACGCCCCAGGGATCGGGGGGGTCGCCGTGGGCGTGTCGGAGTTGGCGGTGAGGGTGCCGGTCGAGTCGCGGGCCGCGCTGCCCGAGGAGGGCTGGAACCGGACGGCCACTGCCGCGACGGTCGGCGCGACGGTCACGGTCTGCGTCCCGGCCGCCAGAGTGCCGATCTGCAGCGTCAACCCGAAAGGCGCCAACGAGTCCGCCGCGAGAGCGACCCCGCCGTTCAGCGCATCGAGGGCGGTCTGCTCCGCGGAGGTCAACGCGCGCCCGCCGTCCGTCGCGGGCGTGAAGGACACGCCTCCGGCGACCGTCTCACCGGCTGCATCCGTCTCGATGGAGAACTCCCCGGCGTTCTGCGAGCTGTCGTTGGTGGCGCCCGCGACCGTCCCCGTCCCGCCAACGGTCGCCGCCCCGAGGGTCACCGTTCCCACGGTCAGCCGGTACTCGCCCGTGTCCGTCTCGTCCGGGGAGCCCGTCACGCCAACGACCGCGCCGCCGCCTGCGATGATCTCGAGCCGGCGGCTCACCTCGTACACGTCGTAGCGTCCCTGGGTGTAGCTGATGAAGTGGGTGATCGAGCCTGTGCCCCAGCCGTTGCCCCAGAACGGTCCCGCGGCTACCGGGAGCGGCCCGTCGAGGCCGTAGTCCCCGTCGGCGTCGATCGCGATGTAGTAGAAGGACGTGTCATCGACCGGCCCGGCGAACCGGACGAAGAACTGCAGAACCCACTCCGGGATGACCGGCCCTCCTCCGCCCGGCCCTCGCGCGCAGCCGGTCAGCACGACCACTAGGACAGCGGCGCCCGTCAACAACCCCAGACGGCGCATCTTCTCTACCTCCGGGCCTCGATCCGTGCGATCAGTTTCTCCGGGTTGGCGCGCAGCAACGTGTCGAGTTCTCCTTCGAGCACTCCCGCCGCCTGGGCGACGGTGCGCGCGAACTCGGGTGTCAGGAGGTGACTGGGCAGGTGCGTGTCGCTATCGAGGATGCACTCCGCACCCGCCTCGCGCGCCATGGCCACGACGCCGCCATTGCCCAGCGAGTGCCCGTCCTTCGCCGTCACCTCGATGAACACGCCCGTCTGGGCGGCGATCTGCGCCTCCTCCATCGTCAGCCGCCCCGGATGGGCCAGGATGTCGACGTCCGGGCAGCGGACCGCCGCCAGGTTCGTCCCCGGCTCCACCGGTTCCACCGGCGATTCCCCGTGCACCACCACATGGCTCGCACCCAGCCGCTTCGCCTCGGCGGCCAGTTCGCCGATCGCGGAGGCCGGTACGTGTGTCAGTTCGACCCCGGGGAAGACGCGGAAGTTCCAGTGCTGCAGCGCCAGCTCGGCGTCGCTGGTGGTCTCCTCGATGGCGCGGGCCATTGTCCCCGCGCCGCAGTGGTCGGCGATGCCCAGGGCGGTGTAGCCGTTCACGACGGCGCGCCGGATCAACTCAATCGGCGACAGCACGCCGTCGCTCAGGAACGTGTGAGTGTGGAAGTCGTACAGCCGCGGCTCGGCTTCATCGGCGAACTCGCCGCGCTCCGCCAGTTCGGCCTCCATCTGCCGGAGCCTGTCCTCCAGCTCGCCCACCACGCCCTCGTAGCGTTGCCGGTCCTCGGTCACCGTCGGCGCCTCCGTGATGCTGCTTCGCATGTGAGTCCTCCCCTCGGCGTCTAGCGCGGGGTCGCTTGTGATCGTCTGGATCAGTGGAGGGCCCGTTCCGCAGGCCCATCCGTCGCCGTCGTAGGACGGAGCGCTGCTCCGTCACCGTCGTTGCCGAAGCAGGCGCTTCGACCTACGGCGACAGATCCCGGCAGTCAGGAGTGACGGAGCTGTAGCGCGCCGCCTCGACCAGGGCGTCGAACAGCCCCTGGTGGAGCGCGGACTCGGCCGCCAAGTCCTCCGGGTGCCACTGCACCCCGAGCCGGAACGCTCCGTCGGCGGCCTCCAGGCCCTCGACCGTGCCGTCGGTCGCGCGCGCCGAGATGCGATACCCCGGGGGCACGACCCTCAACGCCTGGTGGTGGAAGGAGTTCACCGCCAGCCGCCCGCCGCCGACGATCCGCGACAGCAGCGTGCCCTCCTCCACAACCACCTCGTGGGTCGTGACGTTCCGCGCGGCAGTCCGTTGGTGACCCGGGATGTCCTGATGCAGCGAGCCGCCCAGGAAGGCCGCCAGGGCCTGGATGCCTCGACAGATGCCCAGCACCGGCAGCGTGCGCTCAATGGCGGTCTCGAGCGCCCAGCGGTCCACCTCGTCCCGCAGCCGATCGACCTGTCCGCATTCCGGTCGTCGCGCCTCGCCATATGCGCCGGGGT
>VGFB01001026.1 GCA_016869015.1 Armatimonadota bacterium | reverse complement strand
GTATCATCTGCGGTCTGTACGGCCCACCACCGAGTGGGGCCCGTGGTGCGCCTGGTGGAGACAGAAGAAGGAGCAAGGGAATGCCGCGGTATAAGGACGTGCACGACCTGGCCGGTGAGGTGGGCGGAATGTACGCGCTGGTCGTTGCCGCAGCGAAGCGCGCCAAGCAGCTGCGGGAGGGCCGGCAGGCCGTCGTCGAGAGCGGCTCGGGCAACATGCTAACGGTCGCCATCCGGGAGCTCCTCGAGGGCAAGGTCATCGTCCGTCCGCCCGGTGCCGTGGAGGAGGAGCCGGCCCCGGAGACCGAGATCGTTCAGGTCGTTGCGCCGGAGCTTCAGGAGCAGAAGACCGACGAGACACCCGAAGCCGACGGCTCGGACGCGGACGCCCCGGACGCGGACTCGGGCGAGGACTAGGGGAGGCCCGTACCGACTCCCTGGACGCCGGACTCCCGGCGGTGCTCGCGGGCCCGGCCGCTCGGGCCGGCCCGGGCGGGACGCCGGGCCTTTGCCTCGAGCAAGGACCATCACCCGATGCCCGTCTCCAAACGCGACTTCTACGAGGTGCTTGGGGTCGCGCGCGATGCGGCGGACAAGGACATCCGTGCGGCCTACCGCAAACTGGCCCGCCGCTACCACCCCGACGTCTGCGACGAGCCCGACGCCCACGAGCGCTTCCAGGAGATCGGCGAGGCCTACGCGGTCCTCTCCGACGCCGAGAGGCGCGCCCACTACGACCGTTTCGGCCACGTCGGTCCGGGCGGCGTCGGCTTCGACATGCCCACCGACATCTTCGACCTGTTCCAGTCGGTCGTCGGCGGCTTCGGGTTCGGGCACGAGCGCGTGGCCTCCGGCAGCGACCTGGAGCACCCCCTCCCTATCTCGCTGGAGGACGTGGCAACGGGGTTCAGCACCGAGATCGCCGTCGGCCGCTTCGCACACTGCGAGGCCTGCGGCGGCGAGGGGGCGGAGCCCGGTTCGAGCCGCGAGCAGTGCACGACCTGCCGGGGGCTGGGCCGCGTGCGCTATCGGCAGTCGGCGATGCTCCTGACCTTCACCCAGGAAGCGGAGTGCCCGGACTGCAGCGGCACGGGGGTCCGCATCCTCAACCCCTGCAAGGCCTGTCGCGGCGCCGGACGCGCACGTGTGACCGAGAGGGTGCAAGTCCAGGTGCCCCCCGGCGTGCAGGACGGCCAGCGCATCCGCTACCACGGCGGCGGGGACGCCGGTCCCTTAGGCGCGCGCGCGGGTGATCTGTACGTCGCCATCCGCGTACGGCCTCATGAGGTCTTCGTCCGACGCGGCTCCGATCTGGTCTGCGAAGTGGAGGTCGCCTTCCCTCAGGCGGCCCTGGGCGACATCATCGAGGTCCCGGGAATCCTGAAGCCGCACGAGCTCACCATCCCTCACGGAACGCAGCACGGTGATGCGCTGATCGTCCGTGGCGGGGGTCTGCCGGAGCTCCGCCGGCCAGAGCGGCGCGGCGATCTGCACGTGCTGATCCGTGTCGCGGTGCCCAGGCGGCTCAACAAGGCTCAGCGCAAGGCCCTCGAGCAGCTGGCCCATGCGATGGACTTGGACGTCCGCCCGCAGGACTCCGGCCTCCGCAGCAAGATCAGCGAAGTCCTGGGCGGCTGACCGCCGCCCGCCGTTCTCCCGGATGCGGGTGCGCCGATGGCATGGATTCGCCTGGACATCCCCTGCGACCCCGACGCTGCCGACGTGGTTGCCGCCCTCATCCTGGCCGAGACCGGCCGGGGCGCAAGCATCGTGGAGTCCCACGGCGAAGCCATCGTGCAGGCCTGGGTCCCGCAAGAGTGGGCACGCGAGCGCAGCGAGGGGCTGAGGCGGCGGCTCGCCGCGGCCGGCCCCCCGTACTCCACCGGGGTCGCGGACATGCGCGAGACCGTCATCGCCGACGAGGACTGGAGTCTCGGTTGGCGGCGGCACTTCACGCCCTTTCGGGTCGGACAGCGGCTGGTCGTCAAGCCCTCCTGGGAGACCTGGCCGCCGGACGGTTGCCCGGACCTCGCGCGGCCGGACGACCTTATCATCGAGATCGACCCCGGCGAGGCCTTCGGCACGGGGACCCACGCCTCCACCCAACTGGCCCTGAGTGCCCTCGAGGCGACGGTCGCGCCTGGCCTCTCGGTCGTCGACGTGGGTTGCGGCTCGGGAATCCTGTCCCTGGCGGCGCTTCTGCTGGGGGCCGATCGTGCGGTGGCTCTCGACTTCGACCCGGCGGCCGCCCGGTCCACGCAGCACAACCTCCGCGAGCAGCGCCTGCTCCCGCGCGCGACGGTTGTCATTGGCGAGGGGCTGGCGCCGCTGCGCGGGCAGTTCGACGTCATCGTGGCCAACATCACGGCCGAGGGCGCCATCGCCGTCGGGCTACAGGTGTGCCCGCGGCTCAAACCGCGGGGCCGCTACATCGTGTCCGGCTTCCTGGAGAGCTCCGTGCCTTGCGTTGAGCGCGCTCTGGTCCGGTTGGGGCTCCGGACGGTCGATCGGGCCGCCCTCGACGGCTGGGCGTCGCT
>VGFB01001025.1 GCA_016869015.1 Armatimonadota bacterium | reverse complement strand
GACAAGCCCGTTCTGCATCCCGCGGAACCAGAGGTCGCTGGTCTCGTTGTAGGTCGAGAACGCCGGTCCGTAGACCAGCCCCGCGGCCGCCTTGCCCGCGCCGTCGAGGGTGAGGCGGGAGATCCTGGAGTACCAGGCGTCCCAGGCGAACATGGTCCCGTCCAGCGGGCCGTCCCATTGGAGGGCGGTCGTGGCGGGGTCCTCGCCGATGACCGCCACGCCCTGGCAATCGGTGTGAGCCTGGCGGACCGTCCGCACGGTGGCCGTGAGGCGGTAGGTCCCCGCGGGCAGGTAGAGGACACATGCCTGCTCGTGCTTCACGAGATCGTCCAGGGCCCGCTGCAGGGCCGCGGTGTCGTCGGCGACCCCGTCGCCCACCGCGCCGTAGTCGATCTTCATGTTGCGCCAACTGGGGTAGGGGCCCACGAACTCGTCTGCCGGCTGCGGCGTCGCCGCCGCCCAGCCAGAGGCCAGTGCGCAAGACAGAGCCCACGTCTTCACGGTCACTCCTCCTGGTCCGCCGGTCGATGGCTGGCGCGGTTCACGGGGCCTCCGCCATCGCCCAGCCCTGCCTCTGCCGCAGGGCAGGCAGCTTCCGGTCACGGTGGAGCTCGACGAAGCGGCGGGCGACCGACTGCAGCAGGCTGAGGCTCTCCGACGAGAACAGGGCCACCCACTCGTTTGGGACGGTCTGCGCGCCCTTCAGCGTCCCCGAGAGCATGGCCGCCCGGCCGGCGATGGTGTCTGCATCACGACCGATGTTCGTGCCGCCGATGGCGGCCTGCCGGACATCGCCCTTCGCGGTCAGGAACATCGCATAGGAGAGGCCCAGAAGCTCCAACGGATCGATGTGGTGGTACAGCAGGCACTTCTCATACAGTTCGGCCCGGGCGGCCAGGACGTCATCGTACTTGCCTGCCACTTCCAGGCAACGAGCGATGTAGGAGCGAGGGCTCTGTCCGCCCCGGTCGTCGAAGGTGCGCATGGGCTCGTCGGGGGCGGCGGCCAAGGCGGCCTGGCAGACGCTCTCGACCGTGGCCTCGGCCCGCATGGCCTCCGCCACGGAGGCCGCCAGGATCACCGCCGCCGTGACGTCCAGGCCGCGCTGCTCCATGTAGCTGATCGCCCGGGCGTCCACCTGCGCCCCGCGGGGGTCGGCCAGGTGGAACAGGCCCACCGGCTCCATGCACATCACCGTGGAGCCCGTCACCAGGTTCCAGTGACCGGCGATGCGCGGGTCCATCCCGGACCTGATGAGGTCGTAGGTGCTGCGGCAGCAGAGCCAGAAGCCATCCCGGCGCATGTCGGTCATCCAGGTTGCGCCGAAGTCCCTGGCGGTGACCAGGCGCCCCTCGCGGCGGAGGTACGTCTTCGTAAGCAGCAGCGCCATCTGGTTGTCGTCCTCGTTCTCCAGCGCGCCGGGATTCAGGACCGTCAGTACTCCTTCGGGGTAGCGCTCGATGACCTCCGAGTAGAGCATCCCCTCGCAGACGGAACCCATGGCGTTGCCGATGGCCCCGGCCAGAACGCAGCCGTAGATCTTCTCGTAGAGCAACGCCTCGCCCGTTGCCCCGGGCTGGAGCAACCTCTCCGTCTCGCGGATGAGCGCGCCCTCGCGGTCGAGTCTGTGCTCGACCACGGGGATGACTGCACGCATGGGCTCCACGAGCTCGGAGGCCCCTTGGCGCCATTCCGAGGCGAAGACCTCCTCCCCCCACAGCGCGCCGGCGATGGCGAACACGACCGGGGCGTATACGGCGGCCGTGCCCATGCGGGCGGCCGCGGCGAGAAGGCGCCGGGGAGCGTCGCCGAGGTCACGGAGCAGCACGAGCGCTACGCCGGCGGGGTCGAAGCCGTGCCACTCGCTGATGACGGCCGACACCCCGACCATGGTCAGCACTTCGTGCAAGGGCTGTCCCGCGGTCTTCTCCCAGAGGGCCAGCAGGTCGCGATGTGCGTCGGGAGCGCGGTCAGCCGCGATCTGGAGCACCTCGTCAGTCACCGTCTGTGGAGTGGCCCCGGGCGTGAGGGCCGCGGCCAGCGCCGCCGCGCAGAGCGCGGCCCAGTCCGTAGCCGGACGGCGCTGCCAGACCGAGGCCAGTTCCACGGCATCGACGTAGGCCGAGTCCGGGTCGCAGGCATGGTACACACCGGCCGCCAGGCAGGGCACCGCGACACAGCCCCAGGGAGTGCTGCCCAGCCCTGTCAGTCTCGGGTTCATTCCCTCTTCGCACAGCTCAACGGCCGTGTACAGGTCCAGGAGCCTGAAGGCCTTCGCCTCGCGCAACTCGCGGTCGGCGACAAGCTCCGCGGCCCAGTCCTCCGGAGTGATGCGCCCGTCAACGCGAGCATAGGCCTGGACGGCGGTGCGCAGGGCCGGCGTGAGCGAGGTCTCCCACGTCCGGTGCGGGTCGGACTCACGCTCCCAGACGGGCAGCGTTGCCGGATCGGGCCTGTGTTCCTCGCACCAGGGGAGTGGAGCCGAGATCGCGTCTTCGAGCGCATTCGCGGTGGGGGGCGAGACCCCCGCCGATGC
>VGFB01001024.1 GCA_016869015.1 Armatimonadota bacterium | reverse complement strand
ATCGCCGTCGTGGCGGACGGCCGCACGCTCTGCCGCGCGCCCGGCGAGATGCCTGCCGAGAGCCGCTGGGGCCTGGTCGGCACCGACGCCGTCCTCCTCGAGCAGATCACCTGCCAGCCCGTGGCGGACGCCGTCCTGACCGATGACTTCATGCGCGGGGCCGATGAGACCGGGGCGTGGACGAACCTCTCCGGCCGGTGGGACGTCGCGGCGCTGGACGCGGTCGAGTACAGCGCCAACGCCTTCCTGCTGAACGGTCGCGCCGAGGGGGGCGAGCCGGCGGTCACGGTGGCGGGCGACTGGTTCTGGGAGGACTACACGCTCGAGGCCGCCGTGCGCATTCCCTCGGAGGACGCACGCTTCGGGCTCGGGCTATATGCGGAGCCCGGAGTCGGCCATCACCTGCTGCGGTTCGACGGCCTGCGCGGCAAGTTCGGGCTGGTCCGCGACCTGCGCGGGCGGGAGACGATCCTCGCCGAGACCCCCGGGGCCCTCCGTCCGGGCGAGTGGCATCGACTGTCCTTGTCGGCGGTCGGCCGGGAGCTGTCGGCGACGGTCGACGGCGAGGTCTGCCTTGCCGCCACCGATGAGAGCCTCGCCCAGGGGCAGGCGCTGCTGTGGGTCGGCGGCGAGGAGACCGTGGAGTTCGACGACGTGGCCGCCTACTCCGGTCCGCGGCCCGCGCGGCGTCCGGTTACCCTGGCCTACGCGGCCGATGTCGCGGACCCGGCAGGCCGGCGCTTCGCGGACGATCACTACATGGAGGGGTGGGCCGATGAGCGCGACCAGTGGCGCGCCGGGCCCGGCCCCTCGGTGTGGCACGCAGGCTGCTTCTGGGGCGATGCCGCGCTGACGTGGGAGGTCGACCCTTCGGCTCTGGCGGCGGGCGTCGAGCTGCACCTGGCCGTCCCCCTTCAGGGGCCCTCGGCGAGCCCGCCGACAGACCCCACTGCCGGGTATCAGCTGCGGCTTGCCGAGGTGAACGGCCAGCTGGCCCTGACACTCCTGCGCGACGCCGTGGTGCGGGCCGAAGCGACGGCTCCCGTGCCGCCGGAGGGCGGATCGATTGCGCTGCGCCGAACCGGAGGGCGGATCGAGGCGCTGGTCGGCGACCAAGTGGCGGCCGCCTTTGAGGACGAGACACCGTCGTCGGGTGCGAAGGTCGGGCTGACCTCCCTCCTGGCGGCGGGCCAGCCCGGCCGGCTCCGGATCACCGCCTGGAACGTGCTGGACTCGGCCTTCCGCGCGGCGCCGACGGAGTGGCGCGTCGTCGGGGGCGATTGGAGCGTCCAGAGCCGCTGGGCGTGCACTCCTCGCTGGTCGTGGTTCGGCGGCCGCAGCCCCGACCTCGCCGCGATCTGGACCCGTGACGCCTACCCCGGCGACGTGGCCGTCGAGTTCTTCGCCGGCTTCCAGATGGACACGCCCTACGCGCCCTTCTACCAGCACCCCAGCAACATCGGCGTGACCCTCTGCGGCGATGGCGCGACCCCCAGTAGCGGCTACAGCTTCGTCGTGGGCGCCTACGGGAACCGGGAGACGGTCATCTTCCGGCGCGATGAGGTGGTCGCCCGCACCTCCACCTTGCGCCTCCCCGACATCCTGGACTCCTTCGGCGGCGGGACCGTCGGTGAGACGGGCGCCGTCGAGCTCCATAAGGAGTGGGAGCACGTGCGGGCCGAGCGGATCGGGGCCGCCGTGCGTCTGCTCGTGGACGGGAAGGTGGCGCTGGAGTACGAGGACCCCGAACCCTTGCCCGGGGGGGCGGTGGGTCTGTGGACGCTGGGCAACGGCCTCACGGTGGCCCGGGCGCGCGTGTACCATCAGGGGGCCGAACCGGCGCAGCTGCCGCAGCCGCCCCGCGGCGAGGCCACGGCGCTGCCGGCCCTGCCGCTTGAGGTAGCTCAGCCGGACCATGTCGCCGAGACCTTCGAACAGGGCCTGCGCGGGTGGAACGGGGTCGAGGGCACGTGCGTCGTTTCCCTCGACACGCGGGAAGCGAGCTCGGCGGACCGCTGCCTGTTGGCGGCCAACGCGCGACCGGGCGGCCCCTTCGTTCTGCGGACGCCGGTGCGGGGCCTTGACCTGACCCGCCACCCGCGGCTGGCGTTCGACTACGCGATCCCGCCGGCGGTCTGCGTCGACGCGTATCTCACCGTCAACGGTGGGCGCTACCGGCTCCGGATGATGGGTCCCCCGGCGGGGCCGATCGGGACGGAGGAGCTCGGCGGGTTTCCCGAGCTCAGCTCCGATGGCGACTGGCGGCACGCGGAGGTCGACCTGCTCGGGCGGCTGCGCCCCTTCCTCCCGCCCGATGTGCCGCCGGTGCTCGAGGCGCTGGAGTTCGCGAATCACGCGGCCCCCGAGTACCTGCACGCGGGCATCGGGGGCAACCCGCTCGGCGCTGCATACCGCTTGGACAACGTGTTCCTGGGCGCGCCGGTCGAGGGGCCCGTCACGGTCAGGACGCCGCGCGGTGCCAGGGTGGAGGCGCCGGACCTGCTGATCGGGGCCGACGGCACGCTGACTCCCCGCCGGTCGGG
>VGFB01001023.1 GCA_016869015.1 Armatimonadota bacterium | reverse complement strand
CCGGCGCTGCTCGCGTTCGGCCTTGTCGTCGTCCGTCTCGGTGGTCGCGATCAGAGGCGCCGTCTTGTCGGTCAGGTCCACGTTGGGGTTGGCTCGTCGCAGCATCTGGCGCATCTCGGTGTAGTTCCCCGAGTAGAAGAGCGCGCTCTGCGGGGCGATCCGGCCGGCGACGTAGTGTTTGAGCAGGCTCTGGTTCTTCGTCTGCATGCCCCAGAACTCACCGTCGGCGATGAGGGGGTAGACTTCGCCCGGCCGATTCTCCTCGATGCACTTGGCCACGGTGGGCGTTACGCGCATGATCTCCAGCGCGCAGACGCGGCCGGGGCCGTCGGCCCGCGGCACCAGGGCCTGGGACAACACGGCCCGCAGCGTCTTGGAGAGGCGCAAGCAGATGATGTGCTGATCGTGGGGCGGGAACATGTTGATGACGCGATCCATCGTCTCCGAGGCGCTGTTGGTGTGGACGGTGGCGAAGACCAAGTGGCCCGTCTCGGCGGCCTGCATGGCGACGTTCATCGTCTCGATGTCGCGCATCTCACCGATGAGGATCACGTCCGGCGACTGCCGGACCACGTACTTGAGGGCGTCGGTGAACGACTCGGTATCGAGGCCGATCTCGCGCATGTTCACGATCGACTTCTTGTCCCCGTGGACGTACTCGATCGGGTCCTCGATGGTGACGATGTTCGCCTGCCGGTTCGCGTTGATGTGGTCGATCATCGCCGCGAGGGTCGTGGACTTGCCGCAGCCGGTCGGGCCGGTCACGAGGACGAACCCCTGCCGCTCGTCGGCGATCTGGTTCAGAACGTTGGGGAGCTCGAGGTCCTGGACGGTCTTGATCTTGAGGGGGATGATCCGCATGACCAAGCCGATGTTGCCGCGCTCCTGGTAGATGTTGATCCGGAGGCGGCAGATGCCCTCAATCGTCAGACCGATGTCGCGCTCGTGGTACTCCTCGAACTGCGCCTGCTGCTTCTCGGTCATCAGCGACCAGGCGATCTCGTGCGTGTCCTTCTCGAGAAGCACCTCGCAGCCCTCGATCTTCTCGATGACGCTCTTGAGGCGCATGCAAGGCTTGGATCCGGGCTTCCAGAACACGTCGGACGCGCCCAACGCGGCCGCGTCGGTGATGACCTGCCGCCAGTCGATCAAGGGTACACCCTCCTGTTTCGGCCGCCGGGAGACTCACCCGCGAGCCGATGCGCAGTCGTCTGCCCGAAGGCCTCAGCCGTCCGTGGACGTCGCGTCGCCGGACGTTGCGGGCACCGCAGGGCCGGGAACGCTCCCCACCGAGCAGGTCGCCTCCTGCAAGGTCGGCCCGTCGGGGGATGGGATATTGGCCTCGCCCGCGCCCTGGACCTCCTTGGGCGCCGCCCCTGCGTCGCCGCGACGGCTCAGCACCCACCATGTAAGCCCCCAGACGAAGACGCCCGTCCCCATGGAGCCGACCACCAGCAGCACCCACAGGGCCGCCGCCCGGGGCGCCCCGCCACTCCCGGTCGCGACGCCGGGGAGCGGCTGATCAGCCGGGCGGTCGGTCAGGCGGACATCCGTCTCCGTCTCGAAGGAGCTGTCCTTGATGCGGAACTCGTAAGTGACCGAGCTGCCGGCGCGCGTCCACTCGGCCTCGAGGTAGCGGTTGGCATCGTGGAAGTCCCCGAGGGGGCCCGCGACCTCGCCGACGAACGCGAGCCTCAGCGTCGGAAAGCGGCGGAACGCGGACACCACAGGGAACGTCGGCACGCCCCCCTGGGCATCCAGCGCCACGGCCGGTGTGATCTGCGACTCATAGAGGACGCCGCTCTCAGTCTCGGCGCGCTGCGGGGGCGAGACCTCCCACCGGCCGGCTAGCGCCAGCTGGGCCAGGTCCTGCTGGGCCTGCTCGAGCCCCGGGTCCGACGGATAGGCGATGGTCAGCGTGCTCATCGCCCCACCCATGCCCGCGATGGCGATGGACAGGGGCGGCTCGGCGGTTCCCTGCGATCGAACGGCTCCGACCCCCACGAGCGCCAACGCCGTCGCCCCGGTCGCCAGGCGGCGGAGAAGACCCACGATCAACGCATCGCCTTGCATCCACTCGCTCCCGATCCGCCCGCCGGAAACGCGCAGGGACGGGCGCCGCCCGTCCCACGGTCACGCACGCCCGAAGCACTCTCGGGCCGCCGTCGCCCGCAGTGGGCGTGATTATATCAGAGCCCCACTTCCCCCGTCAACGCGCAGCTACGACGGGGGTGTGACCACAGTGAGTCGGTGGGTCGGGACGGCGTGGTCGTCAGCCCCGCAGGGGCGACCGATGGCTAGCCAGGGGCGAAGCCCCTGGATTCCGGCCCCCCAACCCTCCCCGCCCCGAAGGTGGCGGGCGGAACCCAAGGCCCACCGGCCCCTTGCGGGGCCGGAACAAAGAGGGGGCCGCGTTCCGTGGGCTTCGCCCCATAAGCGCTGAGATAACTGGCAGGAGCACCGTTCGAGTTGGTCGACCTGTAGGAGGCGCTTTCGTCGCGGCTCACGCAGGTCCCAGGCGATCGCAGTCCAGTTGGCCAAGCAT
>VGFB01001022.1 GCA_016869015.1 Armatimonadota bacterium | reverse complement strand
GTACTCCTCGGCCGGGAGGTCAATGTCCACGTCGTGCGCGCTGATCGCCATGGCGAGGCAGCCCTGCCTCGCCCAGTGCACCAGCCCCACCGGCGTCGCGTACACGCCCGCCCACGGCACCGTCAGGACGCCTGGGAAGGGGCCTTCCTTCTTCGGGACCGCCAGCCACCCTCGAACGCGCGACCCCTCGATGTTGCCCAGCGTGATCTTGTATACGGCCATCGCGTCGTCCGACAGGTCCGGCCGCTCGGTGAGCTGCGGGTCCGGCGGCACTGCTGCGAGCTTCGCTTTCTCCGCGTCCCAGAAGGCCTGGAAGTCCTCCGGCTCCGGCGCCCCCGATTGGATGCGCTCCGGCTCGTAGGCGGCGGCGCCGAGGCCCATGACCGGCTTCTCCCCATCGGGGAGGTGCACCATCGCGCGCAGAATGCCGGGCTCCTCGAGCGTCCCGCTCACCTGCGCCCGCCCGTCGGTTAGCGTCAGCTTCCCCTGCGACACCACGCGCCCGCCGTCCACGCTCAGACTGTAGCTGACCTCGCCCTCCGTCACCGGTTGGCCGTCCCGCGTGACCGCGATGGCGAAGGTCGCCGGCTCCCCGCACGCGTACATCGCGTCGGGCCGATCCGCGACGACATCCACCACCAGCCCTTCCGCCCACAACGCGGACGCCGCCAGCATCCACAGCAGAACGCCCACCAGCCTGCGGACTCGGTGAACCATGCCGATCGGTCTCCTGTCCCTCATGAGTCACCAGCGCGCCCGCTACTGCGCCGGGGAGGCGGGGTTGACCTGCCTGCGGCAAGGAGGGCCCGGCGCCGGCGGCGAAGGGGAGGCCGGTAGACTCAGACGTCAGCCCCTGGAGGGACCACCATGCGCGAGCAGATCAGTCGGCGAGGCTTCCTCGCCGCCACCGCCGGCGGTGCCGCCGCGATGGCACTCGGCGTCGGCTCAGGAGGGCAAGGCATGTTCAAGCACACGTTGAGGAAGGCGCTCATCGTCGGGAAGCCCACCGAGGAGGCCCTCGCCCCCATGAAGGCCGCCGGCTTCCAGGGGGTCGAGGCGGGCATCGTCTCACCCGAAGAGGCCGCGGCGTGCCGGATTGTGGCCGGCCGCCTGGGGATGAAGATCCACTCGGTGCTGCGCGGCTGGGCGGAGTTCAACCACTCCGACCCCGCCAAGGTGCAGGAGAGCTTCGATGTGTCGGCCGCCGCCCTGCGCGCCGCCGAGGGCTACGGCGCGAACGCGGTGCTACTCGTCCCCTGCCGCATCGGTGGAATGGCGATGCCCGAGCCGTGGGCCTTCCGCCTCGAGTTCGACCCCGCCAACGGCCATCTCACCCGCGTCGCCGAGGGGGACAACGCGCCCTTCGCCGACTTCATCGCCGCCCACAACCACGCCTACGACACCTCGGCCGAGCAGATCCGCAAGCTCATCCCCCTCGCCGAGGAGACGGGCGTCGTGATCGCGGTCGAGAACGTCTGGAACAACCTCTTCCTCAGCCCCGAGCACCTCGCCCACTTCGTGGACTCCTTCGCCAGCCCCTGGGTGAAGGTCTACTTCGACCTGGGCAACCACGTGAAGTACGGCCCCACCGAGCAGTGGGTCAAGGTCCTCGGCAACCGCATCTGCAAGTGCCATGTGAAGGACTTCCGGCTGAATCCCGACGGCCACGGCGGCGACTTCGTCGACATCCGCGACGGCAGCGTGAACTGGCCCGTCGTCCGGAAGGCGCTCGACGACGCCGGCTACGCGGGCTGGATGACCATCGAGGGCAGCGGCGGCCTTTCCCTCGAAGAGCAGAACCGCCGCCTCGACCTCATCATCGCGGGGGAGTAAGGGCGCGATTCACCGCGCCCGCAGCCGGTTTCGGTCGTCGGCATTGCGTGGTATAATACGAGCGCACGCGAGCCCCTATGCGCGAGGATGGGCGAATATGACCACGCCACCCGAGGTGATGACGGCTGCCGAGGCCGCCGAGTTCCTGCGCACACGCCCCGAGACCCTGAAGCGCCTCGCCCGCCAGGGCAAGGTCCCGGGCGCCAAGCTCGGCCATGAATGGAGGTTCCTGCGCCAGGACCTGGCGGACTTCCTGGCAGGGGCGTACGAGGCCCAGGTTGACCGCGGCCTGGTGGAGATGGCACGCGAGCGCATGGCCGATGGCGAGGATGAGTGGATTCCGCTGGAGCAGGTGAGGAAGGACCTCGGCCTGTGAGGTACTGCGTCCTCCTGCGACCCGCGGCAAAGAGGGACCTGCGAGACGTCCCTCGCGAGGTCGCGGAGCGGCTACTCGACGCCTTGGGGGAGCTTGCGTCCGACCCGCGCTCCCCCAACGCGGTGCCGCTTGTCGGTGATCTGAAGGGCCTGTGGAAGCTGCGGGTGGGCACGTACCGTGCCGTCTACGAAGTTGACGACGCGCAGCGCTGCATCCGCGTCTGGGGTCTGGGCCATCGGGCAGGCTTCTACGACAGGATGAGACGGCGCGCGTGACGGGCGCTGGATGACCATCGAGGGCAGCGGCGGCCTCTCCCTCGTGGCGCAGAACCGCCGCCT
>VGFB01001021.1 GCA_016869015.1 Armatimonadota bacterium | reverse complement strand
CGCCGCCGTGCGCACCCCGCGCGGCCTCGGGCTCCTCCGCGCCTTTGACGTCGACGGCGACAAGGCGGCCGAGGTCCAGGCAGCCTGCTTCGAGCGCCGGCTCATCGTGATCGCGCTGGGGACCTATGGCATCCGCCTGGCGCCGCCGCTCATTGTCACCGAGGCCGAGGCGGACGAGGCCCTGGCGATCATCGACGAGAGCCTCTGCGCCTCCCAGAGGGCGTGAGACACGCGTGAGACGGGTTCAGGGGCGTCTGGTTCAGAACGGGCCAAAGTACTCCCACAGCTTGAGGAAGTCCAAGACGGCCGACACCACCCGCGCGCCCTTGCTATCGTGCAGCTCAATGACTCCCTTTCCGTAGACGAACGCGAGGTTGCCCTGCCCGGTGGCCTCGATGACCACGCTGCCGCGCACTGGGGCCTCCCGTGGAGGGAGGATGCCAGGGTCGCCTACGAAGACAAGCCGGACGCCGTTCGGTAACGAGGTACCGTCGGCGAAGACCGGAGAACAGAAGTCGAAATCGGCCTTGCCGTCCCCTACCGCGACCGTGCCGTCGACCAGGGCTTGCCGCTCGTGGTGCCCCGAGAGCTTCTTCTGGAGGTTGTCCAGCGCCCGCCCTGCGGCCCAGCTCTTCCCGAGCAGTTGCCCACCCACCACAGGCAGGATGTCTATCGCGGTTCCGGCGAGGCGAATGCCCACGTCCGAGGCGGCCCCGGCCGCGTCGATGGCAGCCTGTACCTTGTGGACGTAGGGTGCCTGGTCTAGGGCCTTGCACTTGCCGCTCGCATCGCGGATGATCTCGAGCGTGGCGATCACGCTCTTGCTCCCGCTCCAGATGTACTCGTGGCATTCGGGTACGACGCACTGGGGCTCCACCACATAGGCCTCGCGGTTGGCGTCATGGATCAGCTCACACCCTTGCGCCAGCCGCGAGCCCATGGTGAAGCACCGGAGCGTGTCGGGATCGTAGACCAAGCGCCTCAGCGCGTCGCGCAGACCGCCTCGGTTGGTGGCCAAGGGGTGTGGGCGGAGTTCGGAGTGGATTGTGGAGCTCGGCCTCCCACTGCGTGGGATGTTGATCGTGACGCAGCCCGACTCCGCCACGAAGCTCAGGTACTCATGGACGCGGCCGAACCCGTAGAAGTCGCGCATCGGCTCTATCACGTTCCGGATGACCCACGCTGCGTCTCGGCCAGTCACGAAGCTGTGGTAGATGCCGTCAAGGGCAAGCCGTATGATCTTGGCAGCAACCTCGTGGTTCACCCGGTCGGTGGGGTCCGTGATCGTGCCATCGATGTCCCACATGATGTGGGATATGCGCCGCATCTTGGAGAAGTCGGGGATCCGGAACACGCGCCCTTCCTCCCTCGCGTCCTTTTCCTATGCCATCCCGGGGCGGGGACTGGCTCTAACCGACACGCGATCGCGTGCATCGCCCTAGCTGAAGTAGAACGCGCTCGTCTCGTCAGCTGCCCACACGACGCCCTCTTTCGGCGTCGTGAGCATCAGCCAGGAAACCCGCTCGCGCAGACGGTCGTCGCGCGACAGAGACAGAAGCTCCACCACTATCCTCCGCTCCAGGCCCTCGCGGGCGCGGCATAGGTCTCGGTTGCAGCGGACGAGCTCGTAGACAAAGGCGACGAAGGCCTTCGCCAGCGGCACGATGTCCACCCGCTCAAGCAGCCTGCTCCGCTGATCTGTGGGCAAAGACGCAAGCTCAACCTGCAGGCTCTCCTTGGCGATGGCGTCCACGAAGGCGCCCTGTTCGTCGATCTCCCAGTCCGTCCATGTTCGAGGAAGGCCTGCAATGGAGGGGGCGCTTGCCCCGTAGGCGGACTCGAAGGCGCTCTGTTCCAGGACCCTTGGCCACCGGAAGGCCGGCCCTGCACCCTCGTTGTCCACAACGCCGTCCTCCTCGGTGATCGCCCGATGCGCCTGCACCAGCGCAGACCGGAACCACTGCTCGGTCAGCGTCTCAACCACGCGAAGCATGTAGTCGAACTTGCACACCAACGCAAGGTCGTGCGGGAAGAAGGCCATCTCAGCGCCCAGAATGGTCTGCATCGCAGTGTACAACTGCTGCGTAGAAAGGCGATCTACCATGGCTTCCCGCGCGATCTCTGGGAGCTTTGTCTGGAATGAGGACTCCAGGGTCTGGCGCAGACGTTCGGCCGCCGCCCTCGTGTCGTCACACTCACCGAGAACTGCGCGCTCCAGTTGGCGTCGCGTCCTAGGGCGCTCGATCACCGGGTCGAGGTTCGCGGCTTTGGGAGCTACCCAGTACACCATGTCCAGCCACGCCTTAAGCAAGACGCGGAGCTTATCGCGCCACAGTGGCTTACCGACCGCCGCGTAGGCGTCCGCCACGTTTAGCATCAGCAGAGAGGAGAGGACCTCATTCTGCTCTTCCTCACTCGGCGCAGGGAAGGTCGCCGGCTCAATGAGGGCTGCCAAGTTGGACTCCCCCGTCGACACGGACCCGAACAGGTCGTGGTAGCGCAGAAACTCCGCGACCAGTCGCAACTCCCCCTCCCCCCCAAACAAGTCCTGC
>VGFB01001020.1 GCA_016869015.1 Armatimonadota bacterium | reverse complement strand
TACTCCTTGTTGAAAGTGACCTGTGCCAACGTGTGTCCGTGAAGACGCGACGCGGTCGCCGTGCGTGTCGATGGAGTACGTCTCGCCGCCGATCTCGACCTCGGCCTGGCCATGACAGAACGGCGTGGCGCTGTCGAAGCGCGGCGCGATGGTGATCCGACCCCGCTCGGTCATGAAGCCGACCTTGCCGTTCGCGATGATGCGCGCGTAACCTCCCTGGAAGTAGTCGGGCCCGTTGTCCATGGCGTACGCGCGGGCGATTACCCGACCGCTCGGATCGATGAAGATGAACGGCGTCTCGCCGTCGGTCACCGCGGCCACACCGCCGGGCCCGAACTCGTACGCGACCGGGAACCTCGCCGGGATGACGATCTCGCCGGCTCCGTTCTTGTAGCCTTTCAGGCCGGTGGCCGGGTCCTCGAATGCATGGCGGTCGTGGTTGCCCGGCGCCCAGTCCTCGATGCGTGCGGTGCACTCCGCGGCGGCGAGCGGCCCGACCGCCGCCACGCTATCCGTGCTAGCGCCGACAGTGGACTCCGGGGTCGACACCCCACGGCACGCCGCGAACATGGCGAGCGCGAGCGGCCACGCCCGAGGCACGGACGTTCTACGTCCTGGCCTCCGGCGACGCACTCCGAGCTTCCTCACCTGCGAAGGCGCCAGTCCAGCGCCGGCGGCACGCTCTTGAGCCCACAAACCGCCCGCGCCGATCGCCAGCATAGTCGTGGACGCGCTGGCGACGTGGGCGAATCCGGCCTTGGTTCCAAGGACATGAGCGCAGCGGGAAGGGGGGGCAATCATGACGTCCTGGACGAGGTTGACGTGTGTCGAGGCACGACGGCGAGTGATCGCCGGACACGTGCTCACTCAGCTCCTGGGTATCTCGGTCACGATCGGCAGCCTCAGCTCCCTGCTGATCTGCTGCAATCGCGCGTCGGTGACCCTCCGGCTCCCGCCGGCGTAGACGGCGTCGAAGGTCTTGTGGAACTCAGCCTTGAGATCGATCCCTTCACGAGCGGCGGGCTGGCCTGGCTCGCGGAACTGGCGCACCTTGGCGAGGAAGTCAGCGAGCTGCTTCTCTCCCGCGGCGCTCGCAATCACGATCGAAGACCTCCTTCCCTCAGCCGCCAGCGATAGTTCGCCATTCGCATGACGAAGGAGGTGCGGGCCGGCGCCGCCGCTGCCGGTGCCCGGATTTGTGCTCAGCATGAAGCACGCGTACAAGCCCGAGTCCGTCTGGTCATGGGCCCAAGTCCAAAACGCTACAAAGGCTTCGCAGTTCTCCACCGTGCTCCAATCGACGCAGCCGTTGCCGCGCTTACACAGGAGGGCGGCCTCGGCGGGACGCGGCGCCGCTGCCGCTGCGATCGCGACGAGCGTGGCAAGGAGGCCGGCGTGCAGCAGTCGAGCGGAGAGACTATTCAGCGTTCGGTACATAAGAGCACTCCCTTTGAGGTTGAGTGTGGACAATGCTCGGCGATGATCTCGCCGGCTTCGAGCTTCAGCGCGTTCTTGATTTGCTGGCGGTGGTCCGACCGCTGATCACAACAGGCCCGCGGGCGCCGTCGACCGGAGTCGACACCCCGCGGCACGCCGCGCACATGGCGGGCACCAGCGGCCATGCCCGCAGCATGTACGTTTCGCGGCCTGGCTTCTGGCGACGCACTCCGATGGGCCTGTCCCAACGTCTTCGTGCTCAGGTACCACTCATGCCCCCGGTCGCGGCTGAGCCTTCCGCCACTCGCTGCGACCGATCTGACGTCCGCCGCCATCCAGGGCGAGGATCCTCCATCGCAGCCCGCCGCTGCCCATTGCCCGACCGAGCACGAACGGGGGTACCTCGTAGGCGCCGACGCCCGGACCGACGATCGCCGACAGGGCGCGCTCCCCGTCGCCCAGACGCTCGACTTCGACGCGGTAGCGCGCCACATCGGGTTCGACGACCCAACTGAGGATCAACGCGGAATCGGGACGGACGAGCGCCTCGGGCGTGGGAAGGCGCAGGCGAATACGTCGCGCGGCCGAGGAGGCGGAGGCTGCAGTCGTTCGACTCCCTCCGACGACATACCGGAGCACCGGCATGGAAAAGCTGGCCGCCGCTCCGTTGTGAACCACTGCCTGAGCGCCTGCGGGACCCGCGATCCGTGTGTCGCTGAGGCCGTCGTCGGACGCCTCGATGCGCAGCAGGATCATGTGGGTTCCATCGGCCCACGTGGGCAGTCGAGCGGGATCCGGACCGCGCAGCGTGAATCGGCCCGTCGGCAAGAGCATCACGCTGAAGCGTTCCAGCTCGAGATAGCGGCGTTGGAGCCCACGTTCAGCGGGCGGCAGTGACCCTTCGGTGAGCAGATCGTGGCGGGTCGGGGGCTGCTGGCCGGGCAGCACGACCTCCCACCGGCCCCGCAGCCGGCCCGTGCCGGTGTAGGCGATCTCGGCCACGAGCGGCGGGGGCCGATCGCCGCGCCTCACGAACAGAACGGGCACTTCCGACTCCGCGCGCAGCCGGACGTTGGTCAGGGCCAGAGGAGCGCCCGCCCCGCCGGCACCCAGCACG
>VGFB01001019.1 GCA_016869015.1 Armatimonadota bacterium | reverse complement strand
AGGCGGAGTGACACGCATCGTGAACGCAGGCGGAGTGACAGGCGGAGTGACACGCGGAGTGGCACGCGTCGTAGCCGAACGCCTGCGCGACCTTCAGACCGGCGCCTTCCACTTGACTCACCGCCAAGGTAGACGCGGCGGCGACATTGGACGTTACGCCCGAGGCGAACTGCTGCACCGACTGGGTGATGCGCTCGGAGCCCTTGATGAGGCCCGAGTCGCGCCAAGTGGCCGCCGGGGCGACGGCATCGCCGCCGACCTCGTTCCAGCGGCGGTCGTAGTCGTGGTCGATGACCAGCCAGACCCAGCGGTCGCGCCACTGGTTGCCATCCCAGGTGCGGCCGTGACGGAGGTCATCCCAGTACCCGTCGATGCGCTGCCGGTACGTCTCGCGGGTCGCGGCCTTGTCGGCGTTCCAGACCTTGGCCTGGAGGCTCTTGGCGACCTCGTCGATGATGACCGGGACGTAGGTGCGCTGGATCGTCCCGTCCTCGGCGATGCCGGTGAGCAGCGCCTGCTCGTAGGCCGTCAGGCTGGGGTCGTCGGGCTGGTTCACCTCGAGCTGCAGCGGCCGGCGGTTGAGGATGGTCACGATGCCCCGTTCCGCCAGCGACATCACGATCAGCATGATCACCTTCGCGGAGTGGCCCAGGTACAGCGCGGCCTCGATGGCGTTCAGGTCGGGGACGACGCCCTGGGTCTCGAAGCTCTCGATCTCGATCTCCGGCGCCTCGTAGTAGCTCTCGACCTTCGGGATCTTGTGCCCCCGACGGTAGAGGGTGATCAGCCCGGCGGTGAACAGCCCGACCAACAACACCACGACCACGATGGTGAGGAAGCCGTTGAGGATTGCGCGGGTGCCCGGGCCGGTGGGCGTTCCCTGACGCGCGGCGGCGCGGGAGTCCTTCTCGTACGTTCCCGCCGCGGCGAGCGTGAAGTACTTCTCGGGGAGGAAGAACTTGATCTCCCCGCCGCCCTTGGGGGGCAGGTTCGCCTGCTCGAAGCTGATGGAGAGCCAGTTCTTGCCCGTCTCCTCGTCGGGGGTCGGGAAGTAGACGATCCGCGGCCAGGGGGAGGACTCCTCGGTCTTCAGCCCGACCCCGTTCACCACCTCATCAGTCACCTGCTCGGGCTGCTTCATGTCCGGCGGCAGCTCGACCGGCAGGACGAGGTGCACGGTCTCCTTGCCCATCGGGAGGTCAAACTCAAAGGGCGCCCACGAGAAGACCGTGTACTTCTCGCCGCCGACCTCGGTGCGCTCGATGGAGGGCTCCCCGGCGACCCAGCGGATGATGGCCTTGTAGGTCTGGCCCACGGAGGTCGACTCGCCCCAACTGAACCGGTAGGTCTCCTTCTGGGGGGCCTGCGGGTTGATCTCGAACCGGCAGACGCGCGGCTCCCCGTCTGGGAAGATGACCCCCGCGCGCTGGATCTTGCCCGGCGGCAGGAACGGCCCGATCGCCCGCATCTGGTTGCGGGTCGAGGTGGTCTCGGTGAAGGTGATCTCGATAGCGTCGTCAACCACGCCATCCGACCCGAGCCGGATGTAATGGTAGACCGAGTCCAGTTGAGGAGGGCCCTGCGCCTCGACCGCGGCGACCCCGACCAACCAGGCCGCGGCCAGCACTCCAATCGCCGGAAGCCGGATCATCCGTCGCATGGCATCCTCCCCGGGTGGTTCTACCCGCGCAGCGTCCGGTGCAGCTCCCAGAGGCGTCTGAGTTCCCCCACGGGGTCCTCGTGGTCGTCGACGCGCAGGTTCACGAGTCGGTCATTGTAACCCGGTGCGCCCAGTCCTTCGCGGACGACGGTGAGCGCCGCGGCCTGCCGGCCGCGCTTGTCGCCCCCGGCGGCGTCACCGGCCTCCAGGGCGGCCAGCAGACGCTCGGCCAGCGGGCGGTCGCTGCGGGCCTCGTAGGCGCTGGCCATCGCGGCCAAGACCTTGGGCCCGACCAGTAGATTCCCCTGCGCCGTGTACTGGCTGCCCGCAACCGCGCCGGCGTACTCCAGGCATTCGGCGCCGGTGTGGTGGGCGACCTCGCCGAAGGCATCGACCACGCCGACCTGGCGCTTGGCAGCTTCCCGATCGCCCCGCAGCAGCCGCCCCAATGTCTCCGTCGCCGAGCAGCCCTGCCTCAGCAGCTCGAGCCCCTGATGGCCGAAGTCGGTGTTGGCCCAGGCCTGGCTGGCGATTGCGCCCACTCCGGCGGCCAGCCAGGGCACGACGGCCCCGACTGCAAGGAACTTGCTCGCCACCGCAATCCCCAGGTCGCCGGACTCGGGGTCGCGCGCGACGAGGGAGAAGGTTGAGACCCGCATGACCGTGGCTCCTGGGGCTGCACCTCTTGGGGAGGTTCCGGGTCGGAGGGCAGGAGTCCTTCGCTGCGGGGAGGGCAATTGCCTGGGAGGCGGGGGCCGATGTTTCACGTGAAACATCTGTTCGATTGCGAGGAGGTGTTCCCCGTTCGAGGCGGTCATGCACCGTGTGCCGCCTCCCGACGATCACCGCCCGCCAAGCGCCCCCCACCACCCGCTGTTCCCGATCTCGCGCTTCACGCCG
>VGFB01001018.1 GCA_016869015.1 Armatimonadota bacterium | reverse complement strand
GTTCGAGTAGCTCGCGACGACCACCGCCTCCGCGTCCGCGCCCCGCAGCAGCGCCCGGTGATCGACGAAGACCTCGCACCCCAGCTCCGCCGCCACCTCCTCCCGGCGGGCCCGAATCCAGTCCGTCACCCCCGTGATTCGGTACCGCTCATCGCCCCGCAACCTCGCCACATGGATGTTGTAGCCCGAACGACCCAACCCTACAATCGCGATCTTGATCGGCTGACGTGCCTTCACTGTACCTCGCTCCTCCTTCAGGCTTCAGACCTCGGACCTGAGACCCGAGACCCTGGACCGCCGTTACGGCCGTTCCACCACCGGCGCGGTGGCGACGCGGGGGCGGATGGGGAGCAGCTCGATGCCGGGGAAGTCCGGGTCGCCCTGGGCGCGGAGCTCCTCCTCGCCCATGTACGGCCCGCACGCATCGACCCAAGCGATCAGGCGCTGCAAGTCCTCGCCCTCGACCTTCACCTCGTGATGCGCGCCGCTGCGGGCGATCTCGATCAGCTTGCTGGTGTACGAGAGCGACTGCATGGGGGGCAGCACATCGTAGCCCCGCGGGTCGTTCGTTGTCGGGTCGATGCTCTCCACGGGCAGCACGCCCGCGATGCCATGGCCGGCCTGGTCCGGGGAGGCCGGGTTGCCCCAGCCGGCTCCGCCGATCAGCGTGAGGTAGGGCTCCTTGAACACGTCGACCCCCGGTCGGAGGGTCAGGTCGAGAATCCTCCGCGCCTCGCCAGCGCCCTGGTGGCACTTGCCGCAGTGCCGGTCCAGCACCGGCTGCGCGAACCGCTCGTAGCTGACGCTCTCCGTGCCCCAGGAGGGCGGGCTGAACGGCGTGGGCGGGCGCTGGAGGGCGAGGACGGTTGTGGCATGAGCGTCTCGCTCATGAAGGGCCGGCTCGTTCACCGGCGGGACGCCGGTGCCACGGAGCGCTCCCGGCGGCGTCTTGCTGTGCAGCTCGTGGCAGCCCAGGCAGCCGCGCCTTTCGCCGGGCATGAGCCCGGTGAAGCTCCGCATCGTCTGCAAGCACCGGTAGTCCTCGTCCAGCAACTGGAAGAACAGCGACTTGCCCGCCGGAGCGACGAAGCTGACCGAGCCGTCCGCCTCCACGGGCACGACGGACACGATCCGCTTGACCGCCTCCTCCTGCACGATCGACACCGCCGGGCCGGAGTTCCGATAGGCCTTCCGCCAGGTCGAGTAGGTCTTGTGGTCCTGCTGCCACACGCGGAGCCACTTCGCGCTGCCGCGCGCGAGCTGGGGCACGCCGTCATGGACGTCGGCGCTGAAGAACACCCCGGGTTCCACCGACTTCGGGCCGGGGCCCGGCGGCGGCCAGTCGACGCTGCTCGGGATCGCGGGCGGAATGGCGCGCGGGCGAAGGGGAACCGCGTGCAGCACGTTGTGCGCGCCCTCGTAGATCAGCTCCCGGTTCCCGTGCACATCCATCAGGTACAGGCGGAACTTGCCCTCGGCGCCGCGGGCCGAGACCAGGAAGTCCTCCTCCGAGAGCGGGTAGGCCGTCTTGTAGCCGGTGAAGGGGCCCGAGGAGTGGTAATCGGCCGCCTCGATGGGGTCCACCGGCGGAGCGCTGCACTCCGGCCAGGGGCGGTCGGCGGTCACCTTGGTGAGCCCCTCGGGGAAGTTCGAGCCCCGGTCCGGGTCCACGATGCCGATCGAGCCCGACCACCAGTCATGGTGCCCAACTCCCGAGAACATCACCCGACGGCTACCGGGGATCTGGCGCGGCTCGGAGAGGTGGTCCGGCCAGACGCTGCGGTTCCCGTACAACGCCTGCGTGTTCGTGCCGTCCGGGTTCGTGGTCCAGAGGCTCTGCAGGCGCCAGAGGGGCCGGTCGGTGTACTCCCAGCGGGAGTAGACGATGCGCCCGTCGCTCATCAGCGCGGGGACGAAGTCCGGCTCGCCGTTCTGGCTGATGAGATACACGTTGCGCCCGTCCGGGTCGCACCGCGCCAGCGTGTACGAGTAGATGAAGGGCCCGCAGCGGACGTACGAGTTGCCCCGGGTGGTCGTGAAGATGATGTGCCCGTCGGGCAGGTAGAGCGGGTCGACGTCGTCGTAGTGGCTGTCGGTCAGCTGCCGCTGCCCCGTCCCGTCGAGGTTCATCTCGTAGAGGTGGAAGCTCTTCTCGTCCCAGGCCTTGTAGCAGAAGAGCAGACTCCGGCCGTCAAACGAGAGGTCCGGCGCCCAGAAGCTGCCGGGCTTTGCAGGCGCGAGCTGCTGGACCGTCCCTCCAGGATGCAGCCCCTCCAGCGTCAACAGCCGCCCGCCCGGGGTCGCAGTGATCCCCATCCGGTGGATCGCCTCGTGCTCCGGGTTCACCGGCCCGGCGGGGGTGGGCTGATCGATGAACAGCAGCCCCGTGAAGTCGATGACGGGGTTCCGGAGCATCATCTCCCGCTTGATGCGGCGCACGGCGAAGTACAGCTCCCGCGTCTCGTCCTCACTCAGCGGCTGCTTGTGCCTCGCGGCGAGGCGCCGGCTCACCTGCATCAGTTCGGCCACGCCGTTCCCCTCTTCTGCAGGAAGGCGGGCTG
>VGFB01001017.1 GCA_016869015.1 Armatimonadota bacterium | reverse complement strand
GAGGAGCTGCGCGCGTGTGAACTGCAGGGCCGCTGCGGCAAGTGCGACTGCGCCGACATCTGCGGCGGCTGTCGGGCGCGCGCCTACTACTACTCCGACGGAGACTACATGGCCGAGGAGCCCTGGTGCCTCTACCTGCCGGCTGAAAGCGAGGCGCCCGCCGTTGGATGACCTGGATCGCCGGGTTCTCAGCGTCGTTCAGGAGCACTTCCCGATCGACGAGCGACCGTACCTGCAGATCGCCCGCCAGATCGGCAGCACTCAGGGCGAGGTCCTCGATCGGATGAAGAGCCTGCTGGAGCGGGGCATCATCCGCGACATCTCCCCCGTCTTCGACCTGCAGAAGCTGGGCTATCGCAGCACGCTGGCGGCGTTGAGCGTTCCAAGGGAGCGCGTCGAGGCGGTGGCGGCCATCGTGAACGCG
This sequence comes from Armatimonadota bacterium, assembly GCA_016869015.1. Lineage (GTDB taxonomy): Bacteria > Armatimonadota > Zipacnadia > Zipacnadales > VGFC01 > VGFC01. The sequence continues at coordinate 2,140 of VGFB01001017.1, read as the reverse complement.
CGCGAGGAAGTGACCCACAACTACCTCCGCGCGGGCGAGCTGAACATGTGGTTCACGGTGATCGCCGAGTCGGAGGCGGCCCTGGAGCGCGCCCTGGCCGACATCGAGCGCGAGGCCGGCTGCGGGCCGGTGAGCAACTTCCCCGCGCAGCGCAAGTTCACCGCGCGCGTGGTGTTCGAGTTTGGGGACTGAGATGAAGCTCGACCCGAAGGACTGGGCGGTCATCGAGCAGCTGCAGAACGGCATTGCGGTCGAGCGCCGGCCGTTCGATTACCTCGCGCGCTGCGCCGGGATGACTCTCGAGGAGTTCCTGACCCGGATGCTGCGGCTGAAGCACGACGGCATCATCCGGCGGATGGGCGTCCGACTCCGCCACCACGCGGCGGGCGTGAGCGGGAACATCCTGGCCGTCTGGCGCGTCCCCGAGGAAGACGTCGAGCGCGTCGGCACGTACTTTGCGGGCTTGCCCGACGTCAGTCACTGCTACACGCGGGCGACCTACGAGGGCTTCCCGTACAACCTGTACACGATGGTCCACGCGCCGACGCCCGCCCAGGTCGGCAAGGTGATCCGGCGGATGTCCCGCGAGAGCGGGATCACCGACTACGTGACGCTGAAGACGCTCCGCGAGCTGAAGAAGTCGACGCCGCGGTACCGACGCACCGGTTGAGCTGAGGCTTGGGTTTGCGATCTCCGGGCGCCGCTGCGGGCGCCCCGACACGAGGATGACGCGATGATCGGTTGCACGAAGTTGCTGTGTGGGACGGCCACGGTCTCCGAGGCCTTGCACCACATGAAGACGGGCGAGAAGATGCCCGCGCGGCTGCTGGCGTTCTCGGCGGACCTCCGGCCGCTGGTGGTCTGGAACACGACGAACCGCTGCAATCTGCGCTGCCGGCACTGCTACATCTCGGCCGAAGACCGCTCCTATCGGGACGAGCTGTCCACCGACGAGGCGAAGGCCTTCCTCAAAGACATCGGGGAGATGGGCTGCCCGGTGGTGCTGTTCTCGGGCGGCGAGCCCCTGGTGCGGCCGGATGTGTTCGAGCTGACGGAGTACGGCACGGCCGCGGGCCTGCGCGTCGTGTACTCGACCAACGGCACGCTGATCACTCCCGAGGTCGCACAGCGGCTGGCCGCGGCCGGCGCGAAGTACGTTGGGGTCAGCCTCGACGGCGCGCGCGAGGTGCATGACAAGTTCCGCGGTCGTCAGGGCTGCTTCGAGGAGGCCTTGGCTGGCGTCGCCAACGCCGCAGCCGCGGGCCTCAACACCGGCGTGCGCTTCACCGTCAATAAGGTCAACATGGACGACCTCCCGGCGGTCATCGACGCGGTCGTCGAGCACGGCATCCCGCGCTTCTGCATGTACCACCTGGTCTACACGGGTCGCGGCGAGGAGATGATGAGCCTCGATACCGACCTCGCCGAGAAGCGCAAGATCATGGAGTTCGTGACCCGCAAGACCAAGGAGCTGCACGCCGCGGGCATCAACCTGGAGATCCTCACCGTCGACAACCACGCCGACGGCGTGTATGTCTACCGGCAGGTCGAGGCCGACCAGCCCGAGCGTGCGGAGGAAGTGAAGCAGCTCCTGGAGATGCACGGCGGCTGCTCCGCGGGCCAGAAGATCTCCAACGTCGACCCGCGCGGCGAGGTGCACGCCTGCCAGTTCTGGCCGCACGTCTCGCTGGGCAACGTGCGAGAGCGCCCCTTCAGCGAGATCTGGAGCGACGAATCGAACCCCTTCCTCAAGGCCCTTCGCGAGAAGCCCAGGCACCTGAAGGGCCGCTGCGGCGCGTGTCGGTTTAACCACCTGTGCGGAGGCTGCCGCATCCGCGCGGAGAAGGTCACAGGCGACCTGTGGGAAGCCGACCCGGCCTGCTACCTCACCGATGAGGAGATCGGCGCGGCCGGATAACCTCGCGCGTCCCCCAGGCGTCTACAAGAGCGTGCCGCACAAGCTGCGGCACGCTCTTCGCGCTTCTGGGGGTGAACCAAGATGCGAGCGGATTCGTGGCGCTTGGGGGTGGGTCTCGCGGCGTGCCTGCTGGGCGGCGCGGCGGCCTCGCAGATTCTGCAGTACGCTGATCGCCCGCCGGACGGGACGCAGGTCGTGGGCGATCCCGGGCTGCTGATCCTC
>VGFB01001016.1 GCA_016869015.1 Armatimonadota bacterium | reverse complement strand
GCCCCAGGACTCGAAGGTGAACTCCTCGTTCGGGTCGAGCTGCGCGTAGGTGCGCACTCCGCCGACGGGCATCCCCGCGCTCATCTTGTCGGTGCCGCCGACCGCGGCGACGCGGCAGCCGCAGTTGAGGTACCGGTACCACTCCGCGAAGCAGAACTCGTCCAGCGAGCCGCTCTCTGGGTTTGAGAAGCGGCGCAGCTCCGCACCGTCCATGTTCCCGCTCAGGAAGTACACCGGCTCCTCGCAGACGGGGAAGGGGAAGTGCGGCCGGATGACGACGCCCTCCCGCTCCTTGCAGGTCTCCGCCCACTCGTTGAGCAGCAGGTAATCGGGATCGCCGATGTGCGCCTCGCTCGGGCCGCCGGCGCACATGGGGAAGACGGGGTCGCCGTGGGTCCCGAGCATCGAGATGTGGCCCAGGAGGTGGTTGCGGTTCTCGGTGCCGACCCAGACGATGGTGTCGTCGCGCGAGCAGCCGGAGGCCTCACCGGTGATGTCGGCGACGTTGGTGTAGAGCCGCCCCCACTGGCTGGCGAGGAGGTTGATGAGGTTCACGCCCTCGCCCTGGCCTTCGAGCCAGGCGGTCTCGGGCGAGATGAAGTGGACGTGGGTATCGGCGGTGACCCAGCGGTCCTTCCGCCAGTCCTCGGCGCGGCTGACGGTCAGCTTCAGCTCGCGCTGACCGGGGCGGATCGTGACCTTCTTCCGGAGGGGCTCGTACTCGAAGCCCTTCGAGCACTCGATGTAGACCTCGCCGACGGGCAGCTCCACCTGGAACCGCCCCGGCACGTAGGCGTAGCTGAGCCCGCCGAGCTGCAGGTCCCCGGCGTAGTCCTCGAACCACCGGTCGTTCACCACCCCGTGGTGCCCGTAGGGCGGCAGGTACTCCCCGTGGGGCCCGCACATGTGCAGGCGCGTGGGGGTCTCCTTCCCGGTCGAGGCGTCGGTGACGGTGACGTGCACCCAGGTCGTGCGTGGATGGAGGAGCTGGACACGCGCCTTGCGGTCCGGGCTTGTCGCGCTGCCCTGGCTCCACGCCCGGCCGAAGTCCAGCTCGCGCGCGGGGCCGCCCGGCGCCTTCACCGAGAGCGTCGCGCCTTCGGAGGCCGTCGCCTCGAGCAGGAACTCGCGGGTTGCGGCTTCGGGCCTCGGGGGAGCGCCCAGGCCGCGATCGACGGCCTTCAGCCACGCCTCATCGACGGCCCCCGGCGCGGCGTACAGCCGCGTGATGACGCCCAGGTCGATCTCGGCGTCGAGCTCGGGCGCAGTGGCCTTCTCGCCCGCGGGGATCACGAGCTTGTACACGCGCCGGGGCACATGCCGCAGTGGGTGGCCGGGCCCCTCGTACAGGGTCACGCCCAGGATCGCGAGGGGTTGCTCGGAGGTCGCGCGGAAGGTGATCGACTTGATTGGGACATCAGGGCGAGGGTTCTCCAGCGCGTAGATCCAGAACTGACAGGCCGAGCCGCCGGCGTAGGTGACCCCCGTCTGCAACTGGCCCCACGCCACGGCGGGCGCGGTGTTGTAGTCCCACGGGACGGGCATCGCCGAGGGCTGCGCGGCGAAGGGGCTCCCGCCCCAGCCCACGCTGAACGGGTTCACCTCAAACCGCCGGCGGATCGGCTGCACGTGCTCGGCCCCGTCGGCGAAGCGCAGCACGTACTCGCCCAGCCGCTCGCCCCCGCCGGCGTCCGAGAACACCTCAGCGGTCAGGTTGCAGAAGTGCGCGAGGCAGACATGGGTCGCCGGCTTGCCGAGGGGCACGCGAACCTCGCTCTCGCGCTCGATCACGATGAGGCCGGGCTCGGCGAGGGCCTCGGGGCCAAAGCGGAACGGTATGCCCCAGTGCTTCGAATCCCCCCGGGGGAGCTTCCCGCTCGCTCCCTCCATCGAGGCGTGCCACCCGTCTCGCGAGGACAGCGCGGCGGGGGCGTTGAAGTAGCGGGTCAACGGGATCGGCTTGAGGCGTGCGCCCATGGGAGTGCCTCCTGGAGTAGAGTCGGGCTGGAAGGTTCGTCGGATGGGGGCGAAGGCCTTCCGGCGGGAGGCACGGCTACGACGGGGGCAGACTCGAGTAGAGGGACGGCGAGGCTTGGGGCAAGGCCAACGACGAAGGCGAGGGGGCTGACAGGATGATGGGGACCGTGAGGCGCACCGTGATGGCCTTGGCCGCGCCATCGAGTGGCTTGATCCGGTGAGCCGGAGCGTGTATGCTGCCCGCAACCCGAAGGGCCGAGGAGGCGGACTGCGATGCCGGAGCACCCGCGGGCGCTGTCCGGTGAGGCCGGCGCCCTGTTGACGGCCAAGCGCGATGAGGTCTTGCGCATTGCGGCTCGCTACGGCGCGCACAATGTGCGCGTGTTCGGCTCTGCGGCGCGGGGCGACGATCGGGAGGACAGCGACATCGACCTGCTGATCGACCTCGACCCCGGCCGCAGCCTCCTGGACCTCGCCGGCCTGATGCTCGACCTGGAGGAACTGCTGGGCCGCCGGGTGGATGTGGGCATGGCGAGGGCGCTGAAGGAGCGCTACCGCGACCGGGTCCTCGCGGACGCGGTACCTCTG
>VGFB01001015.1 GCA_016869015.1 Armatimonadota bacterium | reverse complement strand
TGTGTCGATGGATCATGGCGACGTGGTGTACGCAGGGCCGACCTGCGACGAAGGCTAGGCGGCAGCCATGCAGGGTGCCTCGCGCACGCCCCGTGCACGCTTGACCAGCGGGCCCACTTCAGCGCATTCCCCGAGCGCTCCGGACCCAATTGCCTCAGTTGGGTTTCCGAACCAGTGGCAGTGGTGCATGAGCCATGAAGGCCCCCTGCTCTGAGAGCAAGGGACCTCCCGCTTCTACTCACCCTCCTGCGCCGCCACAGTCCAGATGCGTTTCAGGGGCAACTCAGCCCGGAGGTCCTCGTCCAGCTGCTCGTAGTGCGTGAAGAGGGCCTCGAGCAGCTCGGTCTGGCCCCACAGGCGAACACGGAAGAAGCTGGACGCCAGTTCCTTCTGGACATTGGACTTGAACCCACCCCACGCCACGAACAACCCCTCGTCGGCTCCGAACTTCGACACAGCGCCAATCAACTTGTCCACGGTAGACCGGTCGATGGGGGCATCCTCCGACTTCACCTCCACGCAGAGCCGGGGGCTTCCGAAGCCCAGGGGGCCCGCGCCGGCCAGGATGTCCGCGCCACCATCCGAACCTGCGGGGCTGCGCCACGTGGTGTAGCCCTGGGCCTTGAGGATCCCGTCAACAAGCCGGGTGAGCTGATGGCCCTTGAAACGGCTGGCGATGACTCGTGCGATCTGGTCTTGGGCCAGCTGTTCGAGGTCGGCGGAGGCCCCCTCCTCAGCCTGGCCGTCCGTGATCGTTCCTGCCGCATGCACCAGCGGTTCAGGCCTCCAATCCCGGCTCCGCATCTCCTGAAGCCGCTCCGCAGCGTTGTTCCGCTTGATGCGACAGATCGTAAGGAAGGCCCCGAACGAGTAGAGCAGATCCTGCCCGAAGTTGGACCGCGGGACTGAATCAGCGATCCACTTCACCGTCCGCGAGTGGAAGTATGGGTCGGGTCCGTCGCGGTGGAACTGGTAGGGGCCTGTGATCTCCCCGATCGCCACGGCAGGTTGAGTCTTCAGGGGCAACACCACCAAGTCGCCCTTGGCGATGTCCTTGGCGAACGGCCAGACCTGACCGACCCAGTTCAGAATGGCCTTGGGCTTGGCGTCGGCGTAGCGCTCGGTCATCGCCGCTTCCAGCTCACTCCTCTCCTTCATCCGGGACAGGTCCACGTCCAAGGCATCCCAGGTGACATACACACGGCCCTCTTCGAGGAACTTCCGCTCGTTCTCCCCATGGGACCCGGCCCTGATCATCCAGACAGCCATGACTCACTCCGTTTCGAGTCCAGACTTGCCCTAGTCTCCCTCCACTGCCTCCAGATACACCGCCAACTCATCCAGCAGAGCCGCCGCCATGGTCTTGTCCTTCAGGGCCTGAGCCGAGCTCTCCACTACGCTCCACCCCTGCGCCCTGGCCTTGGCCCGGGCGACCTTGTCCTTCCGCTGCTGCTCGGGGTTCCCGTGGATGGGCTTGGAGAGCCCGTCGATGAACACCAGGACCTTGGCCGTGGTGAACGCGAAGTCGGCGATGGTGTGGCTCCCGCCGGAGAGACTCACCTGGTACTGGGCGGCGTCGTAGAGCGGGAAGCTCTTGGTCTTGAGTAGCGCCGTGAACCACTCCTCAGCTTTGGAGTCGGCGGCATCGGTGTCCACCGACTGCTCGACGAACGAGGGAGGGATGGCGTGGGTGGCCTTGAAGCTGCCGTCGATGTCCGTCAGGGCGTTCAGGGCCGCGTGCCGGTTCAGCGCCCCGTGGTGCTGCTGGTTCCGGAAGTTGAGGACGCAGCGGTAGCATGCGCTCTCGCAGTCGCACGCCGAGAGGGACTCCCGGGCCGCCTGGATGACCTCCCCCCAGTGCTGGCGAAGGAGGGGCAGGAGGCCGCTCCCGCCGGGCATGGGGTCAAAGAGCACGCCAACCTCCCGGTCGTCGGCCTCCTTCAGGGTCATGACTTCCAGGTCCTGATCCCCAGTCTCCAGCACCCGCCGGATCCCGATCTGAAGCGCCACCACGGCATTGATGGCCGCGGCATCGTCCTCGAACGGGCCAAGCAGGAGCAGCTCCGAGCGTACGTCGGCGTGGAGCGCCACCCAGCTGGTCCCCCTTCCGCACACTTCCTCGTGGCCTTTGCTGAAGTTCTCGATCTCCGCGGGGCTGGCGAACGGTGAGCGGGCCTCCCCGCACACCGTGCACACGGGGAAACCGACACCGTCGGGCGCACTCGTCCGGGAGGACCGGGGACCCAGGTTCACCAGCCGCAGGCGGGCGTCCTCGAGGCGGCGGAAGGGCACCGTGCCCACCTGCCCCGCTTCCCCGCCCCGGTGCTCGGGGAGCAGCGAGGCGATGACGTTGTACCCCACCATCACCCGGTACTCCTGCTGGTCCGAGATGTGGCCCAGCGGCTCCAGCTCCACGTCCACGAGGCGCAGAGACGAGAACGGCACCCCGGGCTGCGCGCCTCCCTCCATGCCCTCCGACGAGGTCACGACGCGCTGGTGGGCTTTGTCCCACACCATGGTCTCGACCAGGGTCTGGGGATTGAACCCGGGCTGACGGGCCTCCATCTG
>VGFB01001014.1 GCA_016869015.1 Armatimonadota bacterium | reverse complement strand
CGCGCTGGTGCTCATGGGCCTGGGCAACGCCGCCTTCGGCCCGGCGAACCAGAGCGCCCTGATGGGCTCGGTCCCGGCCGAGAACCGGGGCATCGCCTCCGCAATCGCCAGCGCGATGCGATCGCTGGGGATGGTCATCGGCACGGCGGCCGCCACCGCCATCGCAGCGGCGCGGGCGCGTTCGGGGCTCGATGCCGCCGCCGACCCCGCCGCCTTCGTTGCCGGCTTCCACGCCAGCCTGATCTTCTCGCTGCTGTGCAGCCTGGCAGCCGCTGTGGCCGCGGGCGTGCGCCCAGACGATGCCCGTCGTCCACCCCTCGCACCCGAGACAGCGTACCCGGCGCTGCCGGACGCGGAGTAACCCGGTCGCCCAATGGAGCTACCATGAGAGCGTACCCCGAGTGCCTTGCCTGCACCGTGAACCAGGGCCTGCGGGCCGCGCGCCATGGCACGGAGGACCCGTCGACCCGGGAGCGCGCCCTGCGCGCCGTCCTGGCGGAGCTTGCCGACGCCGACTTCACGCGAACACCCGTCGAGCTGGGCCACCTCGCGCAGCAGGTCGTCGCGCGCGTCACGGGCGTCGCCGATCCGTACCGGGAGGCCTGCGCGCGCTCGAACGAGGAGGCGCTGCGGCTATACCCACGGCTGAAGAAGATAGTGCGCGGGTCGAAGGAGCCACTGCGCACGGCGGCCACGGTGGCCATCATCGGGAACCTCATCGACCTGGGGGCTCACGGCGAGGGGTACGACCTCGAGGGCACGCTGACCCGGCTGTTGGCGAGCCCCTTCGGACGTGATGACTTCCTCACGTTCCGAGCAGCCCTGTCGCGGGCCAAACGAGTGCTGTATCTCGCCGACAACGCCGGGGAGATCGTGTTTGATCGGGTGCTGATGGAGGAGATGGACGGGGCGGAGATCACCGTGGCCGTGAAGAGCGAGCCGTTCATCAACGACGCGCAACCGGCGGACGCCGAGCAAGCGGGCGTGACCGCCATCGCCCGCGTCATCGCGACGCCGATCTTCCCGCGCCAGAGCGCAGAGCTTGTGGAGGCGTGGCGGGAAGCGGACGTCATCATCTCCAAGGGCCACGCCAACTACGAATCGTATGATGAGGCGGAAGGCCCCCGGTTCTTCCTGCTACTGGCGAAGTGCGACTTCGTGGCGCACAGCGCAGGCGTCAACAAGGGCGACATGGTGCTGTTGGCTCGACCCGGGGCCTGACGACGGAACCCGGCCGTTCGAGTTCCGTTGTCCCCGAAGCTCCCCCAGGTCCCCTACCCATACATCGCCACGATGTTCTCCGGGGGCACGTCGGGCTGGAAGAGGTGGGCGGGTGAGAGGATGTACCCGCCCCGGGCCCCGAGGACCTCGCAGTAACGGCGGGCCTCCACCTGCACCTCCTCGGGCGTCCCTCTGGGCAGCAGCCGCTGCATGTCGATGCCGCCGTGGAAGGCCAGGCGGCCGCCGAAGTCGGCCCGTAGTCGCTCGGGCTGCATCTCGGGAGTGACGGGCTGGATCGGGTCGAGCACGTCCACGCCCAGCGCGATCAGGTCCGGGATGAAGGCGCGCATCGCCCCGCAGCTGTGGAAGAGCGCCTTGCCGTCGAGGCCGTGGATGCAGTCGACCATGCGGCGGACGTAGGGCGCGACGCACTCGCGGAACATCGCCGGGGAGATCAGCGGCGCGGTTTGGCTGCCCAGGTCGCTGATCAGCAGGTACAGGTCGATGCGCCCGCGCGTGATCTCCGCGGCGCGGGTGTAGTCCTCCACGTAGAAGTCGCAGAACCGCCGGCAGAGCGCGTGAGCCCACTCCGGGCGCTCCGCCATGTCCAGGAACATCGCCTCCCAACCGCGCACCAGCGCCGGTCGCTGCCACACATCCGCCGAGCCGTACAGCAGCGCGTGCGGCTCATGTTCCGCGCACGTCGCGCGCAGGGCCGAGTGGTCGAGGTCATCCACGCTCGGCCAATCGAAGGCGTCGATCTCGGCCAGACTCTGCGCCTCGGCCAAGGCGCCCTTCACGTCCTCACGCATCGGGCCCCAGCCCGTCTCCTGGTACACGTACTGCTCGCCCCACATGTTGCGGAAGACGCCGGGCCGCACCTCGCGCTCCGGCGGCGTCGCCGCGTCCACGTGGCGGAGGTCGATGCCCAGGTCCCGCAGCACGCGCTCCCGGTCACCGTGCCCGACGTGCGCGAGCAACCGGTTCCACGTCGGCGGCTCGGCCCAGAAGTCGCGCGGCGGGCGGTCCGGTCGCTCGAAGGCCAGCGCGGCAAGGACGCGCTCGCGAGGGGTCATGTTGGGCGAGCCTCCCACCGGGCGCAGTGGACGTTGTGCCTCGGCGCCCTACTTCGCGGGCTGCCCCGAGGGATTCCTGCCACACCGCCGCGTGCGGGGCCTGTCTCGTCCTCCGACCTAGTGGTCCGTCAGCCATGATCTGTGTGGTGTGGGTCGTTCTCGCGTCCGGGAGGACAGGCATTCCTGCCTGTCCTCGCCCGGAACCCGAGGTCTGTGCGGACAGGCAGGAATGCCTGTCCTCCCGGGAACCCAACGAATGACGCTTGACAGAGCACT
>VGFB01001013.1 GCA_016869015.1 Armatimonadota bacterium | reverse complement strand
CGCCACAGGTCGGCGTCGGTGACGGGCGTGCCGTCCTCGCAGACCAGCGGGTCGGGCAGCGTGTACACCGGCACCTCGCTCTCCTCGTAGACGACCGGCGGGAGTTGGCCCTCGGCCGCGAACGCGAGGCAGAGAGCGGCGGCGATCAGGGCGCTACAGAGCAGTTCGGGCATGGGAGGCTCCTTGTGGAGGCGTGAGACCGTCAGTCCCCGGACTGGTACAGAGCGAAGGCGGCGATCGTCGGACGGCAGCGCGACTCCAGGATGGAGAGGCGGACGCTCCGGGCGGTGACCGCCGGGAAGCGCAGCAACCGCTTGTAGCCGATGGTCGTGGCGGCGGCGATCGGTCTCCAGCGCCCGGCCTGCCGGACCTCCAGGGCACAGCGCTCGACGCGCTGGCCCTCACAGATGCACTCCTGAAGGCAGGCGCAGCCGAAGGTCGCCTCGCGGCCCAGGTCCAGCTCCAGCCATGCCTGCTCCGTACCCTCGTGCGGACGCCAGTACGTCTCGGCCTTGCCGTCCACGGCGCAGGAGGCGGCGTGGACGGCGTCCGCCTCGGAGGCGGACGCCCGGGCGCCTCGCGCGAGGTCGTGGGCGAAGGTCCGGCGCAGCACGCCCCCCAACTCGCGAAGACGCGCCGCGTCGACCTCGTGGATGAGCCCCCGGCGGTCGGGCGGGACGTTGAGCAACAGGACGGCGTTGCCGCCGACCGAGCCGTAGTAGATCTCCAACAGGTGATCGAGGGACTTCACCCGGTCGTCCTCACCGGCATGGTAGAACCAGCCCGGGCGGATGGACACGTCAACCTCGGAGGGGTACCAGATCAGGCTCCGGGCACGCGCGATCTGCTCGCGGCTGCCCAGATCCTGATCCGTCGTGTTGACCCGCTGGGCGAACGCCGGATCGTCGGCCTGCTGGGACTTCCCGGCCACGACCTCCTGGCATGACAGATAGGCGGGCACGACGCTCCACTCCGACTCCCGGCAGTGGCCGGCTTCGTTCCCGCACCAGCGCACGTCGGGCCCGCAGATCGAGATGCAGGCCTGTGGCTGCAACTCGCGGATCAGCTCGTAGTAGCTGACCCAATCGTACTCCTGCCGCTTTCCGTTCGGCCCCTCACCGCAGGCCCCGTCGAACCACAGGCAATACAGCTCCCCATACTCGGTCAGCAGTTCGCGGAGCTGGTTGCGGAAGTGCTCGTTGTACGCGGGCGAGTCGCCGTAGGTCGGCTCGTGCCGGTCCCAGGGCGAGAGGTAGAGGCCCAGCTTCAGGCCCGCCTCGGCGCAGGCCGCGGACAGCTCGCGCACTACATCCCCCTGCCCGCCCTTCCAAGGGCTCTGCCGCACGGAGTGGTCGGTGTGCCGGCTGGGCCAGAGACAGAAGCCGTCGTGGTGCTTCGCGGTGAGGATCACGCCCCGCATTCCGGCGTCCCGGAACACACTCACCCACTGGCGCGCATCAAGGCCCGTGGGGTAGAAGACAGCCGGGTCCTCGGTGCCCTCGCCCCACTCCCGATCGGTGAACGTGTTCACACCGAAGTGCACGAAGGCGGTGAACTCCAACTCCTGCCATGCGAGTTGGCGCGCGGAGGGGGTCACGTGGGCGGCTTGGCGGATCGGATGGTCCATGTCGGCTCCTTGACGGCCGCGTGATGACTTGAGGGCGACAGGGCGCTTGGGTCTGCCGGCTGAGCGGTCAGCGGCGCGCGGCGAGGGTCCCCGTGTCGGGGATTCCCGGCGCCGGGAACCACGACCCCAGGAACCGGCGCAAGGGTCCGGGGTACAGCGCGCGCTTGAGGTTCATCCACGTCAGCTGGTCGCCCACCGCGTAGTAGACCCAGGTCTGCCCGTCGACTTCGACGACCTCGGGATCCGAGGCGTTAATGCCCTCGTCCAGTCCTTCGGGGCTGAGCACGGGGTTCGCCGGGCTGAGTTCCCAGCTCACGAGGTCGCGCGAGCGCGCGATGTAGGTCTCAAAGAACCACCTCGGCGCCCGGCGCTCCAGATAGAGCATGTAGTACCAGCCATCGGCGTACCGCAGACACGGGCACGCGGTGTACCGGTCGGTTCCGAAGACGGCCGGGGGCAGCGTCTCCCATTCCCACAGGTCGGGGGACCGTGCGAACTTCACCGTGAACGCCGGATAGGCCGGGTCGTTCGATTCGTACGCGAGTGCGAACCCTCGCCGGCCGCGACAGACCGAGGTGTTGAACACCTGCTCGTTCTCACCCTCTATCACGAGCTTCGACTCCCACTGCTTCAGGTCCCGCGAGCGGAAGGCGGTGACATCGTGCCAACCGTCGGGCTCCCAGCGTGAAACGAAGACGTAGGCCGCGTCGTCGTGGACCAGGATCGAGGCCAACCCGTACCCCTCGGCGAGGCGCGCGCGCTCCTCGCCCGTCTGGGCGTCGGTGATCCGGAGGTAGTAGTCGGCGCGTTGCCCGCCGCTCGCGGGACGCACGCAGGCCAGATGGCACAGGCGGCCCTGCCAGAGGAAGGGCGATAGCTCGCACAGGTCGCGCTGTACGAGCTCCTTCGCCGCGAAGACCCGGTCAACGGGCGGCGAGGGCGGCGTG
>VGFB01001012.1 GCA_016869015.1 Armatimonadota bacterium | reverse complement strand
CCGCCCATGAACTCCGGACCCCGCTCACGGTCCTGCAGGGGCGGATCGAGCAGGCCCTGCAGGACGCGCCGCCGAGCTCCGACGAGCAGGGCGCCTACAACGAACTCCTCGAGGAAGTGCAGCGGCTGAAGGAGATCGTCCGCAAGCTGCTGCTGCTCTCACAGGCTGACGCCGGGAAGCTGCCCCTGAGCCTGGAGCCCTTCGATCTCGCCGCCGCGATCGAGGCCGTCTGCGAGGACGCGGGAGTGATGGCGCCGCAGCTGGAGATCACGCGCGAGCTGGAGACGGGCCTGCCGGTGCGGGCCGACGTGGACCTGATGTCCCAGGTCCTCCACAACCTCACCCTCAACGCCATCAAGCACAACCGCGACGAGGGGCGCATCGAGTATCGCCTGCGCCGGGCCGGCTCCACGGCGCGGCTGACCATCGCGAACACGGGTGAGGCGGTTCCGCCCGAACACCGGGACCGCATCTTCGAGCGCTTCTACCGCGCCGATCCGTCGCGCAGCCGCCGGGTCGACGGCGTGGGCCTGGGCCTGAGCCTCGCCCGTGAGATCGTCCGCGCCCACGGCGGCGAGCTCACCCTCGCCGACAGCGGCGAGGACCTCACCGTGTTCTGCCTGACGCTGCCGCTCGCGGCCGGTGACGGCTAGCGCGCGCCGCCCTCAGTCGCCGCCGACGATCCTGGGCGTCACGAAGACGACCAGCTCGCGCGTTGCGGCGGAGTCGCGGTGGCTGGCGAACAGGCGGCCGACGTACGGGAGCTGGAGGAGACTGGGCGCCGCGCGGACGCGGCCGCCGGTGCCCACGCTCAGGTCTGGCGCGCCCTTCAGGATCGTGAAATCGAACTGAGGGCCCAGCCCGCCCAGGATCACCGTTTGGCCGTCCTGAGCCACGACGTTCGTGAGGACTTGGCGGGTCTCACCGGTCTCCATGCGTAGCGGATCGGGCCAGAAGGTGATCGCGTGCGGCGGCCGATCGAGAGTCACCTCGAGTCGCACGCGGCCGCCCGGATCGACCCTCACGTGCACGCACGCAACGCGCTGCGCCCCGCCCTGGGCGTTGGGCTCCGGATAGCCGACGAGTTGGAGCGCGTAGTCCCCGACCGGAATGCGGTTCAGCCGCAGTCGGTCCTCGGGGAAGTTCAGCACCTCAACCCCCAGCTCACGTACCGGCTCCAGGTTCACGTCGAGGAACCGCGCCTCAATGGAGACCTGACGGGGCGGCGCCGCAGCCCGGTCCCCGGCGTCCCCCAGCCAGTCGACGAACACCTCCACCGACCCCGGTCCACCCAGCAGACCGTCCCCGCCCCCGCAACCGCTCAGGGCCGCCAACGCGGCAAGCACACTCACCGTCAGGGCCAACACGTTACCTCGCTTCATGGCCGATCCCCCCTGCGCGAACTGTCTCCGCCATTCCTACAAGAACCCCTGGTGGCTACTGGTATACTTCTACCGCTTTACCAGTTCGCCCTGCGCAGCAGGACTCCCTTCCCGGCGCGGTGAAGTGATCGGCTCATGGACGACGCCCCGGCTCCGGAGCCCTCCCCAAACCGCCCCTTGCGCTGGGCGATTCCCCTGGCCGCTGCCATCGCGCTGGCCGGCACCGCGGACATGATCTTCCGCGAGGAGGTCCGCGTCCTGTATGAGCCCAACGGGGACATCCAGTCGATCCTGCGCCACGCCGAGGAGGCCGGCCCGGGGGACGTGCTCAGCTGGTGGACGGGCGTGTGGATCGAGCGCGATTCTCCTTACTACCGCCCCCTGGCGAGCATGTTGATGTACGCCGAGTACCTCGCCTTCGGGCGGGCGTGGCGACCGTTCTGCATGGTGAGCTGGCTGATGCACGCGGGGATCTGCGTGCTGATGCTGCTCTTCCTCGCGCGGCTCTTCGATGGCTGGGCGCCGCCGTGGCGGGTGCTGCCGGGGCTGCTCGCGGTCGCGTGGTTCAGCATTCCCTGCGAGACGACCGTCGACGGGCCGCACTGGGGCAACCGGGGCATCGCGCGCGGCCTCATGCCCTACTGGCCCGCGCAGACGGACCTCGGCTGCCTGCTGCTCTCGCTGCTGAGCCTGCTGCTGTGGGATCGGTGGCTGCGGAAATCAGGGACAGGCACCAATTTCCCGCGCGACGTCTGCGGAGAATTGGTGCCTGTCCCTGATTTCCGCGGACTCGTACCTGTCCTCGCTCTCTTCGTCGCGGCACTGCTCTTCAAGGAGCACGCGGTCGTCCTGCCGCTGCTGGCGGCGGGCCTCGCGGTTCATCGGCGGAGCTCGTGGAAGCTCGCGGGGCTTACGGCCGGGGTCGGGCTGGGGGTCTCCGGTGGCTTCCTGCTCCTGCGGGGCCTCCTGGCGCCTGAGGCGTGGAGCCCGGAGTACAAGAGCCTGGAGCATGTCCTAACGAAGGTCGTCGTGTACCTCTGCGAGCCCGCCGTGACCGCCGTGTACAACGGCCACGGCTGGCTGATCCTCTCCGGCGTGCTGGCCGCCGCGTGCGTGGGGCTGGCGCTCTACTACCCGCGTCGGCTGTATCTGCACGGGTTCGGCCTGTTCCTCGGCATCTTCCTGCCGCCGC
>VGFB01001011.1 GCA_016869015.1 Armatimonadota bacterium | reverse complement strand
TGCCGCTCCCTGCGGTTGCCGAGGGGGAACGCCTGTTCCTCCTCTGGCGCATGGGGCTGAGCGATGGGATACGGTGGGATCACGACCCGGAGCCGAACGGCGTGGCCTTCTCGGTGCGCGTTGACGGCGCCGACGTGGCGACCGAGGTGATCGCCGAGGGCGGCTGGCGGTCGCGAGCGGCGGAGCTCACCGACCTGGCAGGCCGGTCGGCGAGCCTCGCCTTCGTCACCGCCGCCATCGACGGGAACACGGCCTACGACTGGGCCTTGTTCGGTCGGCCGCAGCTGATCCGCGCGCGCCTTACGCGCCTGGTCGGCCTGCCTGCGGAGACGGTCGGGCTGGCCTTCGCCGAGGTCGAGTGCACGCAGCCCGCTGAGATCACGCTGTCCATCGGCGACGCCGCCGAGAGCACTCCGCTCCCGGTCGGAAGGCACTGGCTGCCTCTCCGGTTCGCCGGTCCCGCCGAGCCGAGGCTTGGGGTCGCGTCCGGGCTCGCGAGGCTGGGAGCGTGTCTCGGGGCGCCGCTTGGGTACCGCGTCGAGCTGCGCGAGGTCGCGGCGAGCTCGCCGTTCCTGCTCGCGGAGGAGCCCTTCGTCTTCACCGCGACGCTGGAGAACGTCGGCGAGGGCCGGTACCCCGGCGGAGAGGCCGTCCGCCTGGAGGCCGCCGTGCCCCCCGAGTGGCAACGCTTCACCGGGAACGCTCTGGGGCCCCGGGCCCTTCCGGCGATCCGCCCGGGCGGGAAGGCGACCGTCACCTGGGAGGGGTTGGTGGCCGAGGGCCCCGGCCGACTGGCGCTGGGGGCCTCGTTGGGCGCAGAGACCCGGCACATCGCCCTGCGGGCCTTTCCTTCGGCTCCGGCCCGGCCGGCCGGTCGCCCGAGCCACGCGGTTGCCCGCGCCCGGCCCCGGCCGGGCGTGGCGGGGATAGTGGGCAATGGGTGGTCGCGCCTGAGTGTGATCGCGCCCGAGTCCGGCGGCGCGTACGCCATTGCGGAGACATGGAACGGCAACGCCTGGCAGCGCGTCGGCTCCCTGTACCCTCTCGCCCGCCTGGTCCTCGGCGGGTCTGGCGGCCGCCGGGAGCTGCCGTTCACGGTCGAGACCGTCCGAGCCGTCGGCAGCACGCTGGTTGTCGAGGCGCAGTTCGTGGAGGGCGAGGCGGCTCCGCGGCTGCTCCGTCTGCGGCTGACGCCGGACGCCACCGCTCCCCGGATCGCTCTGGACTACGAGCTGACGACGCCGGAGGCTGCCGAGCTTCTCGCCTTCCACGGCCCGACCGTGCTGGCGGGCGATCGGGCCTTCGGCGCGCAGAAGGACTTCGCGATCTTCCCCGGCCTGGAGTACCTGGAGGGTCCGGAGGAGTCGTCCTCGACCCGCGACCTCGCCCCGCCGCTGAACGATCGGCGCGTGCCGGCGGCGTTCCGCGTCGCCACCCCGCTGATGGCCGTGCAGGGGCAGGACGCCCTTGTTGCGCTCCTCTGGGACGCCGACCAGGAGTGGGCGCCCCGCCGACGGCGGCCGGCGGCGCAGTTTCTCGCGCCCTCGCCGGGCGCCGGCGAGGCCTCAGTACGCATGACCTTGTTCGCGCCCTCGGTCGGCCGGCATGTGGCGGAGAACGACTTCGAGGCGACCGAGCCCTACGCGGTACGCGGCGGCCAGACCCTCACCCTGGCCGCCCACCTCGTCCTCGATCATCGGGCGCGGCATGACTCCACGAGCGTCGTGAACGGGCCGCACCGGGGCGGCCTGGTGCTTCAGGCCATGCAGCACTGGTTTGACGCCTACGGCCTGCCCGCGCCCTCGCCGCAACCTCGCTCGTGGGAGGCGGAGCGCTCTCTCTCCCGCGAGGCCTACCTGACGACCTTGTGGGACGCGGACCCGCCCGGTTGGCGCGGGCATACGGCGGCGGCGTCCGACCCCGGCCTTGATGTGGCGCCCGGCGGGCTGCTCGACCTGGCCGAGGGGGTGCCGCCGGAAGTCGAGGGGCAGTTGCGGCCTCGGCTGGGCCTCGTCCTCGAACGCGCGCTTCGCGAGCAGGGCTCGAACGCCTTCCTGGCCTCCAACCGCGTCGAGCTGGGCTTCTTCCTCGGGCGCACGCCCGAGGCGTTGAAGGCGCTGCGGGGCTTCGCCGAGAGCTTGCTCGCCAACCGCGAGAACGGGCTGTGGGTCTGGCGCCCGGGGGACCGGGAGCATCGGACCCTTGGCGTGCCGGGCGCGCACACGCTCGGGCAGGCCGCCTTCCCCTCCCTGATCTGCCTGCGCGCCGCGCGGTACACCGGCGATGCGGACCTCGCCGCTCGCGCCCTCGCAGCGATGCGGCAGATGGAGCAGTACCAGGTCCCCCGCGGAGCCTCGATGTGGGAGTGCCCGCAGTTCCAGCCCGATCTCCTGGCCGCTGCGCTCGCGATCAGGGCCTACTGTGAGGCGTACCGGCTGACCGGCGATCGCGCGCACCTCGACCACGCTCGCTACTGGGCCTGGACCGGCCTGCCGTTCCTCTACACGTGGCAGCTGCCGAACCGGCCGACGATGCTCTACAACTCCATCGGCGTGATGGGCTCGACCTACTACACC
>VGFB01001010.1 GCA_016869015.1 Armatimonadota bacterium | reverse complement strand
GGCGCCAGGGTGATCGCGAGGTCGTCCTGCACCGGCACGTGAGCGAACTCACGCACCACGGTGCCCGCGGCGTCGCCGGCAACCGCGACCACGTCGAAGTCCTGCAGCACGGACTGGCCTTGGAGGGCCACGCTGAAGACCCTCGCGCCCGTCGCGAGCTGCTCGGGCTCAGCGAAGTACAGGCGCACGGTGTAGTTGCGGGGGGCCTCGAAGGCGCCCTGGGGCTCCCGCGCCGGCGTCAGGCTCGGAGTCAGGGCGTTGTACACGAAGGCCGCCACCTTGTCGGGGGAGCCCTCGGCCGGCTGCACGAAAGGGCGAACCGTCAGCGTCCCGGCGCCCTCCAGGCCCGACGCCCCGACCCAGGGCTTGTCGCCGCCGTAGAAGCCCGAGTGCCGGCGGAACCACCGGGGCCCGTCTCCCGCCCAGCGCACCGGCACGTCCGGGGACGGCCCGCCTACGCTGGGGACCTCGATGAAGAGCGTACCATCGGGCGCCATGCGGTTGCCGGGCGCCCCGAGGTTCAGCCCCACCCGCGTCACGGGCGTCGGTTGGGCGGGCGGGGGGAAGTGATCGAAGGACCACATCTCGGCGTCGGAATCGTGGATGAGCGCCAGCGAGCTCTGATTCTGGTACGAGCAGATGCAGGTGCGCGTGTAGTCCGGCGCGCTCAGGACCCCGTCGGCGGCGATGAGGTTCGAGGTGCAGCCGGACTTGAAGCCGCCCAGACTGCTGGTGCCCTGACCGCCGGCGAGGTCGACGAAGCTTGCCGCGGCGGAGCGGAACGTCAGCAGGTTCTCGCAGGCGACGCCAGTGTTGCAGCCGTAGAACCTCACCCATGTGAAGGGGACGGTCTCCCCGGTCAGCGGATGCGTCCGGGTGATCTCCCGGCCCGTCAGCAGGCTGAAGACCTTCGCCGGAGAGGCCTGCTGTGTGCCGTAGGGCACCTGCGTGATGATGCGGTCGTGGTGCAGGATGGGGGGGCCCAGGTAGGACTCGCTCAGCTCCCAGAGGACCGTCCCGTCCGCGCCCCGGTAAGCGGTCATCCCGGCGGCGGCCTCATCGGCCGCGCGATCGCTCGACTTGCTGCCGCCCTGCAGCAGGACATCGTGCTCGGCGGAGTAGCCCAGCCACGTGCCGAGCACGCTCGACTCCGCGCTCCAGACCAGGGCCCCGGTCCGCGCATCGAGGGCCAGCAGGCGCGGTGATTCCGCCGGCTCGAGGCCCCGGCGCCTCAACAGGTCCAGCTTGGCCTGGGTCACGCCGTCAATGCCGAAGACCTTGCCTCTCCCCGCGACGACGGCGTTGTGGCGGAAGGCATGAGCAGCCTTGCGGGTCCACAGCGTCTCGCCCGAATGCCGATCGAGCACGACGAGGTAGGCGCTTTCGGCCGCGAAACGGGCGTTGGGGACCACCTCCTCGCCGCTCAGCTTCACCGGCGCCCCCGTCGCGATCAGCAGGTCCTCGTACAGGCCCAGGTACCCCCAGTTCGGAGCCTGAGCCTCGCCCGGGATCGTCAGGGCGAACGCGGCCAGGCTCGCCCCCGTCGCGGGGTCCAGCACGTGGCACCGCGGCCCGGCGGCCAGGTAGACCCGGTCCTCGGCGGTCACGTAGTTCGCGCCCACCTCGTTGGCCCCGGGGATGTGAACCTG
Source organism: Armatimonadota bacterium (assembly GCA_016869015.1). Lineage (GTDB taxonomy): Bacteria > Armatimonadota > Zipacnadia > Zipacnadales > VGFC01 > VGFC01. The sequence goes on along the minus strand of VGFB01001010.1, from coordinate 932 downwards.
GTTGTAGGTCCGGTCGAAGGGGTCCGGGTTGTACGTCTCGTTGTAGTAGGCGCCAAACGTGTCCAGATCGGGGAACTCGCGAGACCACAGCACCCGCCCGGTGTACACGTCCCGCGCGCTGAAGGCGCCGATCCCCTCGATGAACAGCCGGCCCCCGATCACCTGGGGCGAGGGCCCGTGCCCATGGCGGGGCAGGACCTCCAGGTTCGAGGGGCCGCCGAACCATAGCAGCCCCAGCGGCGCCCGCACCAGCCTGTCCGGCGACATCACCGTGTTCCCGCAGTCCGCGTACTGGTGCGTCCACCAGCCCGCCCCCGGCAGGGGCCCGGTGCGCGTGAGCAGCCGCCACTCCCCCGCGTCCCGAAGCTGACCGCCCTCCAGAGCGGCGATCCGCGCCGGCAGTCGCAGGGCCTCCGCCTGGGCCGACGTGAAACACGCCGTACCGCCGTACGGTCGCAGCCACTGGAAGACGGTCGGCAGGTCGGCCCGGCCCAGGGCGCCGTCACCCGACACGACCAGGCTCGCGAAGTACGGGGGCAGCCCGGCCTCCGTCAGGTCTCCGGTGAGAACCCCGACGCGCTCCCCTTGAAGGCCGGCGGCATCGAGCCTGCGCCGGCCTGCCTGCGACTTGGCCGCGGCCGCCTCAAGGACGACCACCTGCAGCTCGGACTGTCGCGCCAGCTCCTCCACCAGCCGCCCGTCGCCCAGGCCCAGCACGAGGGCATACCCGTTTCGGGCGCCTGTCGCCTCCAACACGGAGGCCGCCTGAGCCGTCCAACGGTCGGCAGGCGCCTCCATCGGCTGCGCGTCCTCCACGAGCGGGTATCCGACCTCGCCCGTCGCGCCGGCGAAGCAGTATAGGCGTCCCTCCTTCGTCACCACGAAGAGCCGGCCATCCGCCGCGATCATGCTCCACGGCTCCCCCTCAACCC
>VGFB01001009.1 GCA_016869015.1 Armatimonadota bacterium | reverse complement strand
GACGACGACGCGATCCTCGTAGTCGGCGTCGGGGTCTGCCTCCAGCGTCACCCACTGGTCCTCGCGCCCCTGAGCGCGCAGCCACTCCCGGGTCCGCTCATCGCTGGGGAAGATGGAAGTGGTCGCGCCGAGCTCTGCGCCCATGTTCGTGATCGTCGCGCGCTGAGGCACGGTGAGCGTCGCGACCCCGGGCCCGCCGTACTCAAGGGCCCAGCCGACGCCCCCGCTCACCGTAAGTCGGCGGAGGAGCTCGAGGATCGCGTCCTTGGCGGCGACCCACGGCGGCAGCTCGCCGAGGAGCTCCACGCGCCGCACCTTGGGGGCCGTCAGGTACAGCGGACTGCCGGCCATCGCCGCCGCCACGTCGAGGCCGCCGACGCCAACCGCCAGCGAGCCGACGCCGCCGGCGGTCGGGGTGTGGCTATCGGAGCCGATGAGCGTCCGGCCCGGCCGGGCGAACCGCTCGAGATGCACCTGGTGGCAGATACCGTTGCCGGCGCGGCTGAGGTAGATGCCGTGCTTGCGGGCGACGCCGGCGAGGTAGAGGTGATCGTCCGCGTTCTCAAAGCCAACCTGCAGGGTGTTGTGGTCGATGTAGCTGACGGAGAGCTCCGTCCGGACGCGGTCAATGCCGACGGCCTCGAACTGCAGATAGGCCATCGTTCCGGTCGCATCCTGGGTGAGCGTCTGATCCACCCGGAGCGCGATCTCCGTTTCGGGCTCAGGTTGGCCCTCCACCAGGTGTTCGCGGAGGATCTTCCCGACAAGCGTGCCTCTCACCGTCGCGCCTCCATCATCGTTCGGACGAATCGCGTCGCGTCCGGAGACCTTACCGAGGGACGCCCCGTTCGTCAAGGGGAGACCTCGCGTCGCGCGGCGAGGTAGCCCCAGTGGTAGCCGGTCGGGCCGATCGACTGATGCACGGTGTACTCGCTCATCTCGGGCCAGCCGGACACGTCGACGTGGAACTCCGCCGCGGGCCACTGGTCGGCGGGGGGCGCCATGGAGGGTCCGACGACCCATGTCTTCACCCAGTCGGGGATGCGCGTGGGGTCGTGAGGACCGTAGATCGTGATGCCCGAGGGGGCCGGGAGGCCCTGGCGCAGGCTGTCGACGTGCAGCACCGCGCGGGGGAAGTCGTGGCCGAGGCCCGTCGTCATGGTGATGTTGACGGGGTTCGCGCCGGCGGTGTACTGGGCGGCGGCGAGGGCGCCGGCCAGCCACTGCTCGTCGCCCGTCAGGAAGTGCAGGCGCGGCAGGAGCGGGCCCAGGACGGTCTCGGGCGTCGTGAAGTAGCCGACGAAGCCCAACATGGGCAACTGGGAGACCCGCGGCGCGAGGTTGAAGGAGTTTCGGCGGCTGATCAGCAGCGCCTGGTCGCCCTGGGCCTTCAGCCAGTCGAGGGCCTTCGCCTGTAGCGTGGGATCGGCGAGGCCGCCATCGAGAGTGGCGTAGGCGAAGAGGGCGTCCAGCTGCCGTCCAGGGTCGCCGCCCCTCTCGAGGGCACAGGACGCCTTGAAGGCCTCGCCGAACGCGGGTTCCGCCGTCAGCCGGCACAACTCGGCCGCCGCGAGGGCGCGCTCGGGAGCCAGGAAGTCGGCCGCCTCACCCTCGACGCGGCCGCTCCGGCCGCGAACCTCCTCGACAATGCGCGCGCCGTTCGCCTCCGCCCAGCGCCATGCGGCCTCGGCGCTCGTGCGATAGCCCACGGCGCGTTGGGGGTCGTAGCGCGCGAGCAGCCCGGCCGCCTTCGCGGCGGTCGCGGCGTAGAGATAGCTGCTCCTGGGGTCGGGCGCGAAGGCCCCCACCAACAGGCTCTCCTGCCAGCTGGCCTCGCCGGGGCGCGGATGAGCGGTGCTCTCCACGCCACCGCCGACGCCGCCGTCGGGCTCCTGCAGCCGCCGGTAGAAGTCCACGTTCCAGAGCGCCTCGTCCAGGAGATCCGGGAGCCCGTTGGCTGCTTCGCCCTCGGGAAGCGCGAGCTTCGTCCGTGCGACGAACTCGGGGAACATCGCGCAGAGCTCAAGTTGCAGGTAGCTCACGCGCAGATGGCCCGAGCGCCGGTCCCAGTCCCCCGCGTCCATGTACCCGCCCCAGGCGTTCGGATGGGTCGGCAGCGCCGAGGCCTCGAGCGCGGGCCCGAGCAGGCGGCGGAGGGCCCCGTGCACCGCGTCCGACTCGCCGTCGAGCATGGTGACATCGAGCCGGAAGACCTTCACGCCATCCTCGGGATGGAACGGTCGGGGGCGAGCGTAGTCGGTGACAGGCGGCCCGAGCCGGATCCCGCTGCGATGGCAGAGCAGGCCGTGCATCGACGTGCGGAAGGCCGTGAGCCACACGTCCTCGGCGACGGCGAAGGGCCGACTGACGCCGATCCCCGGCACGAAGAGCCGGTACTCGCCCGGCTGCCGGAAGTCGTGGAAGTCCAGGTAATAGCAGTCCGTTCGCGTGTGGTTGGCCTCCGGCCGGAGCATCTCGGCCTGATCGGCCGACATGCCCAGCGTCACCGCGCCGTTGTACACCGTGCGGCCGGTCTGGGCCTCGAGCAGCTCGAAGCGATCGGCGGCGTAGGAGAGCCGTCCGC
>VGFB01001008.1 GCA_016869015.1 Armatimonadota bacterium | reverse complement strand
GCCGCATTGCTGGCCTCCTTCAAACCCGTCTCGGGGAAGTCGCCCAGCTTCATCTTCCGGCGGCGGTGGTTCAACTGATAGCGGAGGTACCAAGCCTTGGCCCCTCCCAAGCCGACCACCACCAAGAGGCCCGGCTTCTCCTTCACTCCGTACTCCTGTTGCCTCCTGGGGGGCGTAGGAGACGGCAGGGCTTCAATGGACTTGTGGTTGTAGGTGACGGTAGCCATGACGCATCCTCGGGGCTCCTGGGGCAATTATGGGCCACCTATGGGCCACTTCCGAAAGTGCGTCCCTCCATTTCCGGGCGCAACCCCACGATACCACCGGATGCACGGGAACGGGCAGAAAGCCTAGCATTTATGCGGCCTTCTCTCCCCGAGGAATGGCCGTAAACAACCCCCCTCTCTGCCACCAGCGCCTTGCTTTGGGAGCAGGGGGTCGCCGGTTCGAATCCGGCCGCCCCGACTGGGTTCTGGCGAACGCCGGCCCGACGGCTTAGCGGCCGGATGTGCGAAGCTCATCCGGCCGCCCCGACCTCGGCGGCGATCGGGGCAACCGGATTCGCGGGCCCGCCGTCCGGGTGAGCACGCAAGCGATGCATTCGCATGCCAGAGCCGTTCGAGCCGAGCGGCCCAGCTGGCCTCGGCGACCCTCCTGATCTGCCGCGAGACGGGCGAGGATCGGAGCGAAGCGACGATCGCACTCGTATCCCGCCACCGCGACTGGCTCGACCGGCAAGCCCCGGCCCAACGTGCTTTGCGGTCACATCTGCGAAGCTAGTCCGACCACTTCGATCTGTAACCTATTGTGGCACAAGATGTTGTAGGCTCGACCCGAAGCGGGGGCGCACCGAGCGGCCCCGGGACCTCTACGAGCCACATAGCGGAAGCGTCTACCCTACGGTAGGGGTGTTCCTCCCTCTTCGACGGCCCCGGAGGCGAGGCCCGCAAGGGCCTCGATACAGATCGCCGTGGTGATCTCCGGAGATCCCCACCATACGCTGCGCGGTGACGGCGCGGTGGGGCCGGCATAGTAGGCCCGCGCTGGCCAGGAGCCGTCACTACGCTGAGACCGCAGGAGGCATCCGGCGGACACGCTCAGGGCCTGCCGGTCCATGCCTCCCCACCCCTGGAGGATGCACAGGGCGAGGCCGGTGGCGAGCTCGTCACCGAAGGACCCGTCCGGCCCGCGCCTCAGCAGGGTGCGCGACACGATGGCGCTCCGGCAGGCCCAGAGGGCGGCGACCTTCGCCTCTCGCCATGCCCGGGTGACGGCGTAGTAAAGCGCGAGATCGTCCAGGTAGTACCAGTACGACGATGCCTCCCTGCGCTGCCGCACGATGTCGATCAACCACGCCACGGCTGCCGCGGTCCCGGGGTCGTCTCCCAGCAGCAAGCAGGCGTTGGCGTTTACCACTGCGTCTACGTCGTTCATCTCTCCTGGAGGACGAAACCAGGTCAGGAAGCGCCCGCGAGAGTCGCGGTTCCGCAGGACCGCCATTCGCGCATCGGCCCCGGCGCTCTCTGGGCGGAAGCGCTCGAGGAGGTGCGCGGCGCAGGAGGTATCGTCCACGTCAGGGACGATGCGTTCGGGACTTCTCGAGGACCAGTATCGCCAGAGGCCCGCGTCGTCCCGCTCCGCCAGGAGCCACGAGAGGCCCCGCTGGAAGAAGGCCGACTGACAGAGGGTAGAGCCTCCGGCCAGGGCCTGGAGGGCCACGGTCGTCCCGAAGACGCCGCTGTCCCTCCGACCCCCATCCCGCAGGTCGGAGGTCCCATAGCGGTCCGCGCGCACCTCGCCCCACGGGAGCTGGCGCTTCTCCAGGAACGCGAGTGCGCGTCCGAGAGCACGCGCGGCCTCCTCCGGCGACGCACCCGCCTCCCTCCGCCGCAGCGAGCCCGAGCGCGCAGGGGCAAGGATTGCGAGTAGCCGGCGGTCGTTCACAAGAGAACCCTTGTACGCGGGGGCTTGGGGGCCAATATTGCCGCTACGGTGATGGGGGCAGTCGCCCCCTGCGACCTCCCGCCCCCCCGGAGATCGCAGCGTTTCCCGCAGACGCCGCCTTGGAGTCACCAGGCCCGAGGGTACTCGACCGGGAACACGGACGCAATCGGCCCACGACCGCGAGCCCGATTCCGGACGAAACCCCGTGCTCCGGCGCGTCGCCAACGTGAGGAGGTCCCATGCCCATCGAACAGCGTATCCCCCCCGACTTGGAGGCCGGCCCATGGGAGGGGCAGTACCTGGACGCCAACGGCTTCCGGGGAACCCTGAGGCTCGACATCTCCCGCGGAGGCAGGGAGTTCGAGGGGACGTTCGAGCTGGACATCCGGGATGAGGAGGGGACGCAGAGGATGAGCGGCGAGCTTCGGGGGACCACTGAGAATGGGATCGCCCGAATCCGCTGGTACCGAGGAAAGCAGGGGGAGCCGGTGGAGACGGAGTCGCGGCACGTGTTCGCGGGTTCGTACGCCCGTCAAGCCCTTCTGGGCATGGGCGACCCCGTTCCGGACACCAGCTTCGGAGGGGGGGTCTGGATCGTGTGGCGGTTCGCCTCCAAGGGAGAGAGGTGACCCATGCCGAAA